>NZ_CDRZ01000245.1 GCF_000946815.1 Syntrophaceticus schinkii
GCCTCGGCGGACAAGGTGTGGTTACTGCAGGAAAAATACTTACCTCAGCAGCTGCCATCCACGAAGATAAGTATGCCATGACCGTGCCCGCTTACGGACATGAGAGGCGAGGTGCTCCCGTTTTTGCTGATCTGGTGGTTGATGAAGCACCTATTTTAACCAAGTGCTTTGTCTATGAGCCTGATTATGTGTTAATTTTTGACCTTTCAGTGATCGAGAAAGGGATAAATGTGGTAGAGGGCGCACACGAAAACACATGTTTTGTAGTAAACAGCCAAAATGCGCCCAAGGGCTACCCATTTAGTAAAGGTTTTGGGTCAGTTTATTATGTTGATGCCACAACCATCGCTAATCAGGTATTGAAGATCAATGTCCCTAACTCCGCGATAGCGGGAGCATTTGCTGTAACCAAAGTTGTTGGAGTGGATGCGGTTTGCAGTGCTCTGAAAGAAGTATTTGGTGAAAGGGCGGGTGAATTGAATGCTGAAGCAGCAAGACAAAGCTTCCAAGCCGTCCGGCAACTGTAGCAAAAAGTACCTTTATGGACCGGTTGCAACGGTGTTTAACAGTGCAAAGACCGGTACCTGGCGCTTGTCCATGCCAGTTTTTGACCAGGAATCCTGTACAAGATGTGGCAGTTGTGCAAAGTTTTGTCCACTGGATATTATTACAGTTCCAAAAGACAAGTCAAAGCCAGTCACAGTGGATTTGGATTACTGCAAAGGGTGTGGTGTCTGTGTTGATGTCTGCCCGAAGAATTGTATCAAACTAGAATCTGAGCAAAGGGGAGGCGAGTGACAGGTGCCGGTAAAAAAGATGTTGGATGGGAATCAAGCGTCAGTGGAGGCTTTAAGGCTTGCCAGGGTCCAAGTGGTGGCGGCTTATCCGATCACACCGCAGAGTCCCATTGCGGAAAAACTTTCTCAATTTATTGCAGATGGGTCACTTGATGCCAGGTATCTAAGAGTTGAGTCAGAACATTCTGCTATGTCTTGTGTCATTGGTGCCCAGTTAACCGGGGTGAGGGGTTGTACTGCCACATCCTCAGTTGGCCTTGCTTTAATGCATGAGGTTCTTGGGGTGGCTTCAGGCTGCCGGGTACCTATTGTAATGCCGGTTGTCAACCGCGCACTGGTCAGCCCCTGGAGTCTGTGGTGTGACCACCAGGACAGTATGGCTGAGAGGGATTCCGGTTGGATTCAGCTTTATGTAGAGAACGGCCAGGAGGTACTTGATGCCATCATTATGGCTTACCGATTAGCTGAGCATCCGGATGTTCTGCTGCCTACCATGGTGTGCCTGGACGGATTTTTCCTCTCACACGCCGCGGAGGGCGTATTAGTGCCTGACCAGGAGACAGTTGACCAATTCCTGCCGCCTTATCAGTGCCATAACCTTTATCTGGATACTGATGACCCGATGTTTATCAACAACCTCACATCATCTGCCGAGTTTACAGAAATGCGTTACCAGCAGAAGGATGCTTTTGCAAAGGCCAAGGAGGTTCTCCCTGAGGTCCAGGCGGAGTTCTATAAGGTTTTTGGGCGGAAGTATGGGATGGTGGAAGGTTATCTCTGTGATGATGCCCAGGTGGTTTTGGTCACCCTGGGATCGATGTCCGGAACCGCCAAGTTTGTCGCCACAAAGATGCGACAGGAGGGGCATAGAGTCGGGGTTTTGAAGCTTACAGCTTTCAGACCCTTCCCGGCAGAAGAGTTACGCCGGGTCTTGCGCGGTATCCCAGTTGTAGGAGTGCTGGATAGGAGTGCCGGACTGGGAGCTGAAGGCGGGCCAGTCTGTTCTGAGGTCAAGGCGGCTCTTTATAATGAGGAAAATTACCCCTCGGTCCAGGGATTTATCGGAGGACTTGGCGGCAGGGATCTATCTACCGGAGTGATAGAAAAGGCTTTTAAGAAACTGCTTGCTATACAGCAGGGCTTGGCAGTCGGTTCAGATAGCGAATGGATTGACCTCAGTGAAAACCCATTACAGATAAGGGAGGTCGTCCAGCATGTATGATATCCAAACAAATGCCAGGGGTCTTGTAGCTCACGGAGTGAGTACCTGCCATGGATGTGGTCTCGAATTGGCAGTCAGGATCATCATGAGTGAACTGGGAGAAAAAACGATTATTGTCATACCGCCGGGTTGTGCAGCACTTTTCTCCGGTTACGGTGATGAAACAGCATTAAAGATTCCCGGCTTTCAAGGCAATTTAGAGAATACAGCAGCATATGCTTCCGGCATCAAGGCCGGGTTAGAATTTCAGGGCAAAGATGATGTCACAGTGCTCGGGCTTGCCGGTGATGGGGGTACTGTAGATATTGGGCTGCAGGCATTATCAGGTGCATTGGAGAGAAAAGACAAGATTCTTTATATCTGTTATGACAATGAGGCTTACATGAATACGGGTGTTCAGGGAAGCGGATCGACCCCATATCGTGCCCGTACGACCACCACACCGGCCGGTAAAGCATCTCCGCCCAAGGATATGATCGGAATCGCAGTGGCTCACGGCATTCCCTATGCGGCAACAGCTTCTATTGCTTATCCGGTGGACTTCCGCAGGAAGCTTCGCTATGCCAAAGATGTGCAGGGTCCCGTTTATATCCATTTACATACACCATGCCCTACGGGGTGGGGTTACCCAGTGGGTAAAACAATCAAGGTAGCCCGCCTGGCAGTAGAGACCTGCTGCTGGCCGCTCTATGATGTCAAAGACGGCGTCTATTCTATGACAAAGAAGGTAAGCAATCCTCGGCCATTGGGTGAGTATTTGGAACTGCAGAAGCGCTTCCGCGGGCTGATGCCTGATGAAGTTGAAGCTCTGGAAAGTTATATCAAAGATAGATATGAGATGTTGTTGAAAGGGTGTAACTGATGAGTATCCAGTCCTTGAAACCTATTTTTGAGGCAGAAAATATAGCTATTGTTGGCGCATCAAAGGATCCAGGGAAAGCAGCCCATCAAATTCAAAAGAGGATGATTAAGCAGGGGTTTAAAGGACGGCTGTTCCCGGTGAATCCTCGTGAAAAGGAGATTTTGGGACTTCCCTGTTACCCGTCTGTGGCTGACATTAAGGAAAGATTGGATTTGATTGTGATCTGTGTTCCTGCCAGGGCTGTTTTATCTGTAATGCGTCAGGCCGCAGATAGAGAGGATATCAAGGGTGCTGTCATCATATCTGCAGGGTTTGCAGAGACCGGGATTCCCCAGCAGGCAGAGCTGCAGCAGGAAATAGTTGAGGTGGCACGCGCAGCAAAGATCAGGGTGTTTGGTCCCAACTGTATCGGTGTGATTAACACCCGCATCTCTCTGAATACGACTTTTTCACCCGGATGTGATGCACTTCCTGGGGATATCGGTTACTTTACACAGAGTGGGGCGCTTGGAGGGTCTTTGATCATGCTGGCGTTGGACCAGCCTTATCCCCTGGGATACAGCAAGTGGGCACATGTCGGAAATATGTGTGATGTAAATAATCTAGAGATTTTAGAGTATTACGGCCAGGATCCTGAGGTTAAGGTGATCGCCGGTTATATGGAGGGTGTTCCTAATGGAAGAGAACTGATGATTCTGGCAGACAGAATCACACGCAAAAAACCGGTGCTGTTGCTTAAAGTCGGGCGGACAGACATAGGTTCAAAGGCTACCTTTTCTCATACGGGAACCCTTTCCGGTTCAGATAAAATATATGACGCAGCGTTTGCTCAAAGCGGTATTGTTAGAGTCAACACAGTTGATGAGTTGATTTACAGCGCCAAAGCGCTTTCTATGGCTCCCTATCCTGCAGGTAACCGCGTTTGTATAATTACTGAAGCAGGTGGGCCGGGGATCATCGCGATGGATGAACTGGGGAGTGATAAATCTGTCAGGTTAGCTCCGGTCACCGAAAAGACGCAAGAAGCTATAAAAGAGGCCCTGCCTCCGATGGCGATGGTCTGCAAGCCCAATGGCTATATTGATATGACCGCTGCGGCAATGGAGAAGGAACATATGGATACCCTGCGGTTGGTGCTGGATGATCCCAATGTGGATTCTGCAATCCTGATTTCGCTGCCCCCCACCTTTTTGCCGGCGGAAAAGCTGGCTCAGGAGATTGCCGGAGTGATCAAAGAGTACAAAAAACCGGTGATGGTCTGTTTTATGAAAGGGGAGCCGATGCTTGCGGCCAGGGCTTACTTAGAAGAAGCGGGAATACCCACTTTCGATACTCCAGCCCAGGCATCAAGGGCTTTGATCAACATGACGAAAGCAGCAGCGCGTCTAGACTTCCAGGGCTCGGGTTTTTCCGATGTTGGCAAAGCGGCTGGCAAGGCACACCAACTGGTAGAGGGCGCGGCAAAAGAAATGCGGAACCTGTTAGAGCCTGAAGCAATAAAACTGCTGTCCGATTATGGTCTCCGGATGTATCCGCATTTCCTGGTTAACAGCAGAGAAGAAGCTGTTAAAGCCGCTAAAGAGATCGGTTTTCCCGTAGTCTTGAAGATTGTTTCCCCACAGATCATTCATAAAAGTGAGTACAAAGGGGTCAGGCTCAACCTCAAAAATGAGGAAGAGGTTGCCGGCTCCTACGACTCCCTTGTTGGTCATATTAAAACTGCTGCACCTGAGGCAGAAATCAAGGGTGTATTGGCAGCCCCCTTTGTTACCGAAGGAATAGAAGTTATTGTGGGAATGATCCGCGATCCCCAGTTCGGACCTGTAGTGATGTTTGGTTCGGGGGGAATTATGGTGGAAGTTTTCCAAGATGTCAGCTTCCGGGTTGCTCCATTCAGTAAAGAAGCAGCACTGCAGATGATTAAGGAAACAAAGATCTCGCAGGTACTGAAGGGTATCAGGGGTGAGGAGCCAAAAGACATCGACTCCTTAGCCAACCTGCTGGCCAAAATTGGGGACGTGGCAGTAGATAATCCGATGATCAGTGAAATGGATTTGAACCCGGTACTGGTTTTAGAAAAAGGTGTGACAGTACTGGATGCACGGGTAATCATTGGAGAATAGGGAAAAAGGTAGTCTCAAATACGAGTCTATGCGTTCAATTCTATATATAAAAAATTATTTGGAGGGATAAGCTGATGATGGAAATGGTTGCACAATACGGGCACGAAAAGGTGGTATTCTGCCATGACAAGGAATCAGGGTTAAAAGCAATCATCGGTATTCACAGTACAGTTTTAGGCCCCGCTATCGGGGGGTGCCGCATGAAGAAGTATGGCAGCACCAAGGACGCCTTGTTTGATGTATTGAGGCTTTCCAAGGGGATGAGCTATAAATGTGCTGCTGCGGAACTGGGGATGGGAGGCGGAAAAAGTGTTATTATTGCTGATCCCAAAACGGAGAAAACCGAGGAACTGTTGAAGGCCTTCGCCAGGGCTGTTGATTCTCTGGGTGGGTTATATATATCTGCGGAAGATATGGGTATGTCAGTGGATGATATCAATTTGATGAAAACTGTGTCTCCTTATATAGTTGGTTGTTCCAAAGAATACGGAGGCCTCGGAGACCCCTCTATGCCTACAGCTTACGGTACCTATCTGGGTATCAGAGCAGGTGCCCAGGTGGTCTTCGGAAGTGACAACCTTAAAGGAAAAACCGTAGCTATCCAGGGTACAGGGAATGTCGGTTACTGTCTGGCAGAACTCCTGACTAAAGATGAAGCTAATCTGGTCATAGCAGATGTGGACAGCGACCGTGTCAACAAAACTGCAGAGGACTTCGGCGCCCGAATTGTATCTCCAGATGAAATCTATGATGTTCCCTGCGATATCTTCGCCCCCTCAGCAATAGGTGGGACCATCAATGAACAGACGATACCACGGCTGAAGTGCAAGGTCATTGCAGGAGCAGCCAACAACCAGTTGCTGACTGAAGATGATGCCAGGAGATGTGAGGCTAAAGGTATCTTTTATGTGCCTGATTTCATTATCAACCTTGGCGGTGTTACCCTTGGGGCATACGAGTATAAACACCTACCCTATGAGGTGGCCTATAAGCAGATCGATATTGCCTTTGACAATGTGTTGAAGGTCGCGGAAATTGCCCGTAAAAACAGTATCACTACAAGCCAGGCGGCAAATATGTTCGCGGAGCAAAAGATTGAGGCTGCTAAAAAGGGTTGGGGATAAAGAGGATCCCTTTAAGGAGGTGATGCCCAAAAATAGCATTGGAAGCGGCTCTGATGGAGTATAGGTGAATTTTAGGAAAGGATGGTACCGCGTGAACGCTCTCGAAGAAAAGGTATGCCGCTGTGTAGATGAGATGCGAGAGGAAATCATAGGATTTCTCCAGGAAATCGTCGGGCAAGCAAGTTGTAACCCGCCCGGAGATACTCGCGGGGTTGTAAGAGCCATTTGCTCAAAGCTGGAAAGCTCTCAAATTTCCTATGAAACATTTCTTGTGGATGAAGTCCATGAGAGTGTTGTGGCCACAATCAATGCCGGCCAGAGTCCGAATCTGTTGTTCAACAGCCATATTGATACGGTTCCTGTTGGTGAGGAGTCGCGCTGGACATATGGCCCATTTTCCGGAGAGATTGTGGATGGGAAACTGTACGGCCGCGGCTCAGCAGATGCCAAAGGATCGGTAGCACCGATGATCATGGCCGGCAAGGTGCTGCAGTTATGTGGTATTCAATTGAACGGGAGTTTAAGTATCAACCCTGTAGCAGATGAGGAAATGGGTGGTGCAAAAGGTGTCAAGCATTTAATTGATACCGGTAAGCTGAAGCCAGACATGGTGGTAATCGGTGAAATTACAACTAATGAAATTGCAATTGCTGAGAAGGGTATTATCTGGCTGGAGTTCACCTCTTACGGGAGAACAGCTCATGCCAGCACTCCCTGGGATGGTGTCAATGCCATCAGCAAAATGGTTAAATTCCTCTATCTGCTGGAGGAGGAATTAACTGAGCGCTTTGCTGCCAGAAGACATCCCTTAACTCCGCCACCATCCTTTAATTTTGGAATGATCAAAGGGGGAGTGAAAGCAAATGTAGTAGCGGACCAGTGTAAAGCTGTCTTCGATCGCAGGATCCTGCCCTTTGAAACACTTGAGGGAACACTGGATGAGGTTAACGAAATAATTGCCAAAGCCCAGCAAGAGGATCCGGAGATTAAAATCGATGTCAAAGTGCTTGACTATGGTGCGCCGCTGGAAACAGCACCTGAAGAGCCATTTGTTCAAACAGCTCTTGATGTATGCAAAGAATTCGGTATAAAAAATGAACCCGTTGGGTATCAGCAAGCAAGCGATGGGCGTTTCTTTTCGGAAATGAAGATTCCTACAATTCTCCTTGGCCCAGGAGATCCATCGCTGGCTCATTCACCAAACGAGTTCATTCCAGTTGAACAGGTTATACAAGCCACAAAAATGTACGCTTTACTTGCTATGCGCTCATTAGGCACAATATCATAAATGACCTATAAAGGGGGAGAATCCGTGAGTCAGAATGATAGCCACAATGAACTGGAAGGACTAAAACCTGTAGCTTATAATAAACGTGTTTTCAGCCTTTTATCGTACATTTTGATGTGGTGGTCATCGGTTATCGTTATTCAAGGTTTTGTTCTGGGGCAGTCTATGCTGCCTCCTGCAGGCAAGTTGAATTTCTACCAGGCTGTAATTGTGATGTTACTTGCCAGTCTTATTCTGGGTGCCCTCTATTCTCTGAGTGGTACACCAGGCCTTAAATATGGCATACCCTTCACTGTACAGAGCCGTGCTGCGTTTGGCCCAAAGGGAAGCAGGGTTGCTACGATCATTCGTGCCATTCCCGCTGTATTCTGGTACGGTATCGGCACCTGGATTGGTGCCATGGCCATCAACCAGATCACTAACACCCTTTTCGGGGTTGGGAATGTGTGGGTCTATTTCTTCTTGTTCCAGGTAATCCAAACCCTCTTGGCCTATAAAGGTATTAAATCCATTAAGTGGTTTGACGTAACTATGGCTTTGGTTTTAGTACCGATTATGGCTTTATGATGTATTCGATCGTCAAAAACTATGGTTTTGAACTATCAGCAAGCTGGAACAGCGCCGGCAGCTGGGGAGAACCGTTCATTATCAGTCTGGTTGCTGTTGTAGGCGCCATTTTTACCAGCGCACTCAACAACTCAGACCTGGCAAGGCATTTGGAACCCAAAAAGGCAGTCAACTGGGTTGGCCACATGGTCGGTGTTACTGTGCCCTACTGCTTCCTGATCATGCTCGGTATTATGTCAGGTGCAGCGGTTGGTATCTGGGACCCGATACAGGCTCTTGCTGAGCTTGCTCCCGGGGTTGCTGTTGCTGTTATCCTCCTTTTGTTTATCGCTCTTGCTCAATTTACAACAAACCTGACGATGAATTGCTTGCCATCAGCTCTTGTTATTATGGAAACTACAGGGCTTTCCTGGGGCACATCGGTAATCATCGTGGGTGTATTGGGTATCGCTACTATGCCCTGGCTTCTCTTTACAAGCCAAAACTTCTTCTCATTTATTGCCTATTACTCGGCATTTCTTGGCCCTGTATTAGGTGTAATGTTAGCAGATTACTTCTTAATTCGCAAGCAAAAATTGGTTGTCAGAGATCTGTATAGCACTGCCAAAGGGATTTACTTCTATAAAGAAGGTTGGAACTGGGCAGGGCTGGCCGCTGTGCTCATCGGTGGTATATGTGGGATCATATTCCTCAGCTATTCTTGGTTGATTGCCATGCCGGTAGGATTTATCCTTTATCTGGTTTTGTATAAGGTGTTTGACCTGCCGGTAGGAAAGGAAGATGAACTCAATTCTGAACCGGTATTTGACATCGGTGACTGATTGGTTACTGCTCAAGTAGCTTCTGTAATAAAAATATAATTAAGGAGGCTTTTCGATGGATTTAGTCATCAAAGGTGGTACAGTTATTTCTCCATGGGGCAGACAGAAGCTGGATATTATGGTGGACAAGGGTAAAATTGTGGCTCTGGGAGATGTAGGAGCAGCAAAAGCTGACCGTGTTATTGATGCAACAGGCAAGATGGTCATCCCAGGTGGAATTGAGTGTCATACCCATCATGAAAATGCTTTCCAGGGTGCTGTAGGCGGAGATGATTTTTATGGTGGTTCAGTTGCGGCGGCTTGCGGTGGGACAACAACAATGATGGACTTTTCAATCACATTGAAAGGGAATATGCCGCTGGACTTCTTGAAAAAGCGTATTTCCATGGCTGAGGAGAGAGGGATTGTTTTAGACTTCAGCTTTCACTGCTGTCTGACTGAAATCAATCCAGAAATCCTTGCCCAGATCAAGGATGTGATCGATTACGGAGCAGCATCATTTAAGGTCTACATGATCTACCGTAAAGAAGAAATGATGCTGGATGACGGCCAGTTGATGGCCCTGATGGATGTTGCCACCAAGCACGGCGGGCTGGTCGGTGTTCATGCGGAAAATGCTGCAATTGCCGAATACAGAACTGACTTGCTGCTGAAAAACGGCAGGACACGCTGGACAGATCACCCGGTTGCCAAACCGAATATCGTTGAGGCTGAAGCAATTCAGCGAGCTGCTCTACTGGCGAAAGAAATGGGCACTGGAATGTATATCTACCATATGTCAACTAAAGAGGGTGTGGACATCTGCCGCAATGCTCATCTGAACAACCAACCCCTCTATGCTGAGACCTGCCCGCATTACCTGACCTTTACAGAGGATGTTTATAATAGAGAGGATGGCTACCTCTATCTGATCAGCCCACCGCTGCGAAAGCAGGCTGATATCGATGCTCTGTGGAAGGGAATGGCTGATAAAGCAGTGCAGGTAACCTCTACTGACCATGCTCCCTTCACACTGAAAGAAAAACAGATGAACATGAAATGGGATGATCAGGGCAATATCATTCAGGAGTACCACACGGTTGCCAATGGTGGACCTGGAATTGAGATGAAACTGCCGACACTGATCAATGGTGTCAGCAACGGAAAGTTGACATGGGAACAGCTGGTCTTTGCGAACAGCTATGGCGCTGCGCGGATCTTTGGATTCTATCCACAGAAAGGGTTAATTGAGGTTGGAGCAGATGCTGATATCGTCATCGTTGACCCGGAGAAGGAAGTAAATCTGACCAACTCTATGCTGCATATGAATGTTGAATATACTCTCTATGAAGGCCTGCCTTATAAAGGCTGGCCGGTAATGACCATCTCCAGGGGTACAGTGCTGATGGAAAACGGCGAGTTTGTCGGGCCTAAGGGTCATGGAAAGTATATCAAGCGCTCCATCGATCCGGAAATTCTAAAGTCTTCCGCTTGGATGTAAAAAAAGGTCGAGATTGAAAGATAGTCAGATATGAGTAGTTGCTGCCGGCCAAAAGCCGGCAGCAATTATTTGGGTCGCCAATTGGGCCAATTATTCAGGCATAAGGAACAAATAAGATCATAATTGCAAAACGCCTGGATGAAATCACCTGGCAGGTGTTTTTATCTGGCAACAAGAACAACTAATTTTTTAATCTGTTGAAAGGGGAAAATGAGTTTGAGTGCTATTGAAACGAGTCTGGAACAGCAATCCAGTATTAACCCAAAGCTCATTTTATTTTGGCTTTTCGTTATAGCCGGTCTCCTGGTAGGATTTCTCAACCCTTGGTCACCTGCGTTAAACCCGTTAGGGCATAAGGTTTTGATGGGCCTGATCATCGCTGTGGGGCTCTGGGTGTTTAAGCCGTGGGATATTCCATTCTCAGTAACAGGATGCCTGTTGATGATGATCTATCTTGTTTTTGGCATTACCCCTGATAAAGTCTTTTCCGGCTTTACCAGTTCGGCTCTCTGGGTATTGTTACCTGCTCTTTATTTCGGCTATGTATTGGTTAAAACAGGGCTTGGTAAACGGATTTCTTATCTGGTAATTAAGGCTTTTAATCCTTCCTTTATAAGCTTGATCTTAGCCTGGGTGGTTATCGGGCTGCTTTTGTCTGCTTTGACGCCTTCAATTACTGTAAGAGTTGCTATTGTCATGCCTCTGGCTTTGAGCTGTGTTGAGGTTTGCAAATTGGAGAAGGGCTCAAATGGAAGGGCATTGATACTTTTAACAGCATGGGCGATGGCTCTGCTGCCGGGAACGGGATGGCTGACGGGTGCTCTGTGGGGTCCAATTGTGATGGGGATGTTTAATGCAACCCCTGGTCTGGATGGCGTTATTACCTTTAGTTCCTGGAGTAAGGCTGCCTTCCTGCCGATTGAAATCATGAGCGTGCTGCTGATCATCGGCGGTTATTTTGTGCTCAGGCCGGAAGAAGGGATTTCAGTGTCCAAAGAAGTATTTGAAGGCGAATATGCCAAGCTGGGGCCAATGAGCAGAGAAGAAAAGGTTACCGGTATAATTCTTTTGCTTTGCTTCTTGTTTTTTGCTACCGGTCAAATTCATCACATTCCAGATGCCGCTGTCTGCCTCGGTGGATTATTTGCTCTCACCGCTGCAGGGGTAATAAAAACCCAGGATCTGAGCTCCGGCATCAGTTGGGATCTGGTAATATTTGTGGGAGTTGCCATGAGTTTGGGGACTGTATTTGCAAGTGCAGGGGTTTCCCAGTGGCTGTCCAGTGTCTTGGTTCCGATGCTTGCTCCTATTACCGGCAACAGTTGGCTCTTTTGTTTTTGCTGCAATATTCTTTCTGCTTATCTGGAGATTCCTTGACATTGCAGTGCTTATTCCGACAATGGCCATTCTGGTTCCCACTCTCCCTCAAATAGCAACAACTTATGGAATCGATCCACTGGTGTGGGTCACTCTCTTTGTGATGGCGGGGAACTGTTTTTTTATGAGCTATCAGAATATGTTTGCCCTGATCGGTGAATCGATACTCGGTGATCAAGGCTGGACACCCAAACAGATCTCCAAATATGGGTTGGTGTATTTAGCAGCGTGTATTATTGCCCTTCTTGTTGCTGTCCCATACTGGAACAGCCTTGGTCTGTTCAATTAGAGAGATCAGGGGGATGGTTCTTCTGATCCAACTATGTATTCTAAAAGTCGTTTCTTCTACTCTTTATTATAATAAAGAGCAATTTGTCTGTTAGTTATACACTGTTATCCCGCTATTATTAACTACTTTAGCAAGTGAACTCTCAGTAAATGGATCAAGAGAACCGTCCCCTTGATCTCCCCTTGACCTCCTGGGAATAAAGTAATCGGGTGGGGTTTTAGCCCCACCCGATGTATATTTTGCTGGATCGAACGTTTTCGTCTGATACGGTTCTTTTGATCCGGTTCGTCTGATCCGCTTTCTACTTTATCTAGGTATCTGGCACCAGAAGATATCAGAAAAATCAACCGAGAGTGCCTGTCACCATATGGTCGTCACCCGGTCACAACCTCACCACATGGGTCCATCTTACAGCGGCATTCTATGGCCATTCCATTCCCTTTTCGTCGATCTCTTTGTAGCTGAAACGAGCGAACAAGGGAGTTAAAGAGGCCATTTCCGCAAAGATCCGCTCGGGGTGCGGGTAGTCCATTTGATAACCCATCTTTGCGCTCAGGGCGATGATGGTCTGCCAGTTGGCCTTGCCTGGAATCGGCTCGATGGCCTTGCGCACTCTCTGGACGCGGCGCTTGTTGTTTGTAAAGGTGCCATCGGTCTCTGCAAAGCTGGCAGCAGGTAAAACCACATCAGCGAAAGCGGCGGTTTCTGTCAGGAATAGGTCATGAACCACCAGGAATTCCAGGTTTGTGAGTGCTGACTGGATTTGTTCACTGTTAGGATCGGTGAGCACAGGGTTTTCACCCAGGATGTACATCGCTTTCAGGTCTCCCTGGTTGGCGTGATCGTACATCTCGGATAGCGTTAAACCGGCTTCTCCCGGTATGGAAACGCCCCAGGCCTTCTTAAATTTCGTGCGTACTCCTTGCTGGTCCACCCGCTGGTAGCCTGCCAGGGATTCGCTCAGAGCGCCCATATCGCTTGCCCCCTGCACATTATTCTGGCAGCGAGGTATTCCTGTGCCTGCAAATTCACAGACGGCTTCACTGCAAAATGTTTCTTCACGGTACATGGCTCCGTGGCAGGGGCTGGGATAGTGGTCGATGTTGTTTGTGCCGATCACTGCCCGTGCGAACTTTTGAAATAGATAGATTTCTTCGTTGGTAAACCTGGTGGAACTTAAAGCAGCGAAAGAATTTGGCCCGTTTTGTTTTGTAATCTCTGTGAGGCGTTCGGCGACCATGTCCAGGGCCTCATCCCAGGTAGCGGGAACAAGTTTGCCATCTCTCCTGATCAGAGGAGTTGTCAGCCGCTTGTCGCTGTGGATGAAGTCACGTGTACCGAACCGGCCTCTGATGCAAAGAGCGCGTCCATTGACTTCATTTTCGGGATTGGAGGTCACCCCCACGACCTTACCATCCTTGACGCGCAAATCAAAGGTACACCCTGTGGCACAGAAGGTGCAAGTGGTTTTTACCTTTTTTAAATTCCAACGGCGGCCCAGGTGGAGCATTTGTTTCTCTGACAGGGCACCGACTGGGCAGAAAGCCACGCAGTTGCCGCAGTAAATGCACTCTGATTCACCCAGGGGTGTATCACCGAAAGGCGCTACCCTGGTATTAAAGCCGCGGTAGGAAAAGTCAATGATGTTCTTCCCGGTGATTTCTGCACAGGCGCGGATACACCTGCCGCAGAGGATGCATTTGTTCATGTCGCGGACAATATAAGGGTTGTCTGTCTCCAATTCATAAGTATGTTTTTCTCCGATAAAGGGGCTTTTGATAATACCGTATTCATAACAGTATTGAGACAGGGTGCATTCCCCCAGCTTTTCACAGGTGAGGCAGTCCACCGGGTGGTTGGCAAGCAGCAGCTCCAAAACGGTTTTTCGCGCCTCCATGACCGCGGGTGTGTCGGTGCGCACCACCATCCCCTCCCTCACTTCTGTGACGCAGGATGCGGGGAGGTTTCGCATCCCTTCGATTTCCACTATACAGAGACGACAGGCACCTACATTACTCAGATCCGGATCGTAGCAGAGTCTGGGGATATGGATTCCTATCTGTTCTGCTGCCTCCAGGACCATGGTCCCTTTTGGAACCTGAACCTCATTCCCGTCAATGGTCAGTTTGACGAGTCCCACTTCCATTCCCTCCTTTTTTTTGCAGAAGAAGATTCAATTGATGAAGTCCTCTAAAGCAGTTGAAATAAAAGCCGGGGTACAGAATGCACTCCGGCTAGCGAATCTCTGCCGTAATTTCCTTTCCGCACCGGGAGGCATGCCTGTTTCCAGGTATACCCTGTCGGTCCGACCGCCATAGCATTTGCCACAGGACAGTGGACTCGGAAAACGGTTGTCTAGGGATAATTCGCCAATTATGGTGAAACTCCTGCCTTGTTCTGAAATAATTGAAGATGCAGTGGGGACGGTTCCTGGCGCATTTCTGTTTCTGCAGTGGGGTGCAATGGGGTGATGGTATGTACCAGGGACGGTTCCTAACTGCATTTTATTGTTCCCTATGGGAAGGAAGATAGGAGCGGGAGGTATTTAGCGTCTCCGGGGAAAGCAATGGAGACGCAGATGTGCCCCGTGATAAAGTGGACAAGTGGCTTGCGGTGGTGGCGGGAGATGGGGGTCAGCTCTATTATCTGCCTGCTGGATGATAAGCACCTTTGTTTATACAGTGATACCGGTAAAGGAGCGGTTTTGGAATAATGATCAGTCCAGGGAAAGGGAAGAAAAACAAGCAACCAGGTTATTCTTTTAGCATACGCGGCTTTCTGCTGGGTCTGATAACAGCTCTTCCATTTCTCCCCCGGTGAGCTTGTTCTTCTCCAGCAGTGCGTTCACCATGCGGTCCAGGCGGGCTTTGTTTTTATCAATGACGGCGACCGTGTTGGCCATTTCTTCCTTAATGATCCCGCTGACGCGCTGAGAAACCTTTGCAGCAAGCGGGCCTCTTGTTGCTTCCTCCTGACTCATGACGGCCATGCCGAATTCGTCGTCCATCCCGTAACTGCAGATCATGGCGCGGACCAGACGGGTTGCCGATTCTAGATCGCCCGAGGCGCCGGTGGAAATGCCGTCTTTTTCACCATAATAGACGATCTCGGCTGCGCGTCCGCCCAGTGACGTGCGGATGCGGTTGATCAGCGCTTCCTTGGTCTGCAGCGGTCCTATATCCTCGTCCGTATGTTCCATATAACCGCCGTGACCGCCGCGGGCGACAATGGTCAGGTAAGCTGGCGTATTGCCGCCGAGATAGCACATAAAGGCGTGGCCGGATTCATGACGGGCAACGCGTTCCAGGTACTCATGGCCCCAGTTTTTCTGCGCCCCGTGCTTGGTAAGCTCATAGGCTTCATCGAGGATTCCATCGTCAAGGGGTATATTTTGCTTGACCGCCATGCGGTTGGCCAGTTCCAGCACCGACGCCATGTTGGCAAGGCTCATGCCGGTAGATCGCCCGGCAAGGCGTTCGATCATCTGCTCCGAAACTTTATGGGTCTTGTTTTTTTTCAGTATCATTTGGATATACCGGTACCTGTCGTCCTTGTTCGGCAGGTCGACCAATACCTTCCTGTCAAAGCGGCGGGCCAAAGCCGCATCAATTGTGCCCATACCACCCTGGCCTTCCTCCACATCAAAGTTTGTTGCGGCCAGAACAAAGACAGGGCGCTTGGGATCAACGGAAAAACCGTCCATTTCGGTCAGCAAAGCGTTCAGGGCCATTTCTTCGCCATGCCCACTATTCGACCCTCCGCGGGCTCGACCTACCGCGTCAATTTCGTCAATGAAAATGATGGAAGGAGCGTATCGCCGTGCCTTTTTGAATAGAGCGCGTACCGCTTCGGGGCCGCTTCCCTGGTATTTCGTCACAAAGGCGCTGGCCACGGCGGGGATAAACGCCACACCGCTTTCTCCTGCCATGGCCTTGGCCAGCAGGGTTTTGCCCGTTCCCGGCGGGCCGTAGAGCAGCACGCCCTTCGGCGGCTTCAGCCCTTGGGCTGAGAACTTTTTGGGGTTTCTCAGATAATTAATAAAGAATTGCAGTTCTTCCTTGGCTTCACCCGCTCCAATGACATCGGCAAAGCGGATATCCGGCTTCTTGGCATCGGTCAGTACTTCGCCGGTGTCGTCCGCGGCCAGCGCCTGTTTTAATCTGAGGTTGCGCACCCGGATCACCACTTTCTTTTTATCAGCAGTAAACTTCGGTGCGGTTTCAAAATAGAGTACCTTGCGTTCTCCCGCCAGACTAGCCGATACATTCTGCATATACAGCCGCCGGCAAATCAGGTGGAGTTCGTCCTCGAATACGCTGAAATCCTCCTGGGGTTCGGCCAGCTTGCCTCTGGCACCGGCCCGCACAAAAGACATCTCCAACTCACTGTCGATGGTAAACAGCTCGGTTTCCAGAAGATAAACTGGCAGTTCGGGCAGACGTTCCCGAATCGATTGAAATAGTTGGTTTCCTTGGCGGATGCTTGCCGCCGCCATTGGGGCAAAATCAAAGGCGTTCACTGTTTTCTGCCCGGCGGCATGGTTCAGCATATAACCTTTCAGCTCGGTATCGTCACCGGGGCAGGTCGTGAATTCGTCTCTTGCGCCGAGATTAAGCAGTACCAGCCGGAGATCCCGTTCGCCGGCAATTTTCAGGGCTTCGTCGTGGTTTGTGGTCTGATGAAAGAAAAAATCGGGGAGTTTTTCCCGGCAGGCGTCTGCCAAATACGGCAGGCCGAAAATCAATATTTCCGGTTTCTCGTTGTTTTGAAAAATCGGAAGGACATCATCGGGAAGGTTTTCTGTTTCCACCTCAAAGCGGATGCTGTCCAGATTCTCCAGTACCGAAGCAAAGGTATCGCTGTTAAACAGGCGGCAGAGCTTGAATATTTCGTTCTTGAAGAAAAGCTCTGTTTGGGCGCGCAATGTTCTGGCGTCCGCCTGCCCGCCCTCGGCAAAGAGAAGTGTAGTCGCCAGCAGGTCATCCGTGCTGACTTCGATCCCGTATTGTTTGGCAAAAAGGCCGCAGAGGCGTTTGAATTCACCCGCGCTGATTTTTTCCAGGTCGTTGGCCTGCAAGTGATTGAACATCAGCGGCCAGCCGGTGGCCATGCGGGAAGTAATGGCAGCGGGGAAATACGGCTGCCCGGTTTGGGGATTTTTCTCCGTCTCCAAGGCGTTGATGATGGTTTTGCGCGGAATGCCGGCGGTGTTTTGTTTGACATCACCTTCGTACAGGGAACGCCCGGCATTGGACGTGAAAATGATCATGGTATCTTTAAACGGAATATCCTCTTCCAGATATCTGTCGGCGAGCCTGCCGGCGTCGAGGATCTGCAAAAACAAATGGATGGTATTCAGGTGCGCTTTTTCGATCTCGTCAAAAAGCAGGATGCTGTGCGGATTCTCCTTGACAAATCCCGTCAGCGTGCCCGGTTTTGCTCCCTGATAGCTGCGTTCGAAGCCGATCAGGTTCATATAAGACTGATGATCGGAAAAGCTGGACATATCAAAGCGCTTATAGGGTATCTGCAAAGCCTCCGCCGCTTGTTCGGCCAGAAACGTTTTGCCGACACCGGGAGGACCGGCGAAAACAAAGATCGCTCTCGGACGTTTGCGTTTTTCATCTGAGGCGGCGAGCACTTCCGCGGAAAACATCCCTTCCGCAAAGGCATGGACCACATGATCCTGGCCATGAACGCTGCTTAAAAGAACGGCGCGCATCTGACGGATACGGGTGGTCAGCTCGGGCAGGAAGCCGATACCCATTTCAGATGGCTGCTCCTCCTGATTGCCCTTCTGCTTATTTTCCTGCCGGCCTGCCTCTTGGCTGCCTGGATACACTTCCAGCATAAGGGGTGTCGGGTGGTCAAGAATAGCGGCCAGTACGACTGCTGCTGTGATATCCTCGTCTTTGCGGCGGGCGGCCATCTTGCCTGCCGTTGCCAGCATTTCCTCCAATTCTGCATTGCCCCCGGACAGTTCTTTCGTATGCAGCAGGTTCCGGAGCTGGGACCGCATCCTGGAGGAGTCTATCCCCTGTTCCGATAACTGTGCCCGAACCGCTCTGATATCCGCGTCGATCTGCTCCTTATGCCGTGAAGCAGGCGCAAAATCATTGGCAGTAAGCTCACTGAGTTTTAACAGTCCGAGAAAAATGTGCTCGATTCTGATGGCGCTGTTCTTGGCTGCGACCGCCTCCGCCTGGGCGCGCACCATGACGAAACGCATTGCCGTATTCAATTCCATACCTGTTTCCTCCGTTTATTGATAAATCCAATCCAAATACCATATCTGCGGTGTGTCTTCATAGCCCACAGTGATCATAAAGCGACCGTCCGGACTGCACACCGGTTTCAACGAATAATAATCAGACCCGCTGTCAATCTCAAAGGTGTTGCGCTGCTCATAAGTAACGGTATCCCAAACCCTCACCGCTTTATCCTGATCACCGGTAACCAGCAGTTTGCCGTCGTGGCTGAAACAAACGCTGATGCTGCACCCCGCAGGGGTCTGCCAGGTATGCAGCCGTTTCAGACGGCGGAGATCCCAAAGGTGATTCAACCCATCCCGGCCGCAGACGGCAAGCAGCGTTTCATCCGGATTCAGTGCAAAGGCTTTGGCCTGGTCGGAGAATTGCTCCTCAGCTCTGCCGTCTGCATACCAGCGCACAAGGCGGCCTGTATCTTCAAGTGCCAATACACTCTTGCCATCCTGCATGATGCGGCACACTTCCACTGTTTCTGTACAGCAGGCAAAAGCATGGGCAACCCGGCCGGAAAGCGTGTCCCACACCAGCAGTGTGCATTCCTTTTTTTCATTGCCCGCAGCAGCGCCGGAGGCAATATATCTGCCGTCCCTGGTGATATCTACGCAGTAAACATCGGTCTCATGTCCGGTAAACGTATGAATGCAAGCTCCGCTTTTGGTCTGCCACAATCTTACGGTTTTATCGTAGCTGGCTGAGGCCATGCAGCCGTAAGCATCAAAACATAACGAAGTAATACCCCGTGAGTGTTGATCAACCTCATACAACGGTGCAAGGGTCCGGGCATCCCATACCCTGATTGTGTCTTTCCCAATACCCCCTGCAATAACCTTACCGTCGGTGGCGACCGGATAACGGGATGTCACCGGATCAAGCCGGCCGAGAAAAATCAGGCTGTCCAAGCCAGCTTTTTCGCACTGCTGCCCGGCACAAAAGGCAATATCCATCCAGCGGGCAGAGGCTGCATAGCCTTCGATGGCCCGAAGTTCCGGAATCCTTTCCAATGCGGCCTGAATTTTGCCGTCGGAAAGGTCCTGCTCTGCTTTAAGCAAAAGCGCATTGAACCGCTCCTCAGCGCTCAAGGTTTGCTGCACGGTTTGAATGCGGCTTAAGTCCCAATACAGGCGATTGGGAATGGATAAAAAACATAAATCATAAATCTGGATCGTGCCGTCAGATTTTCCCGCTATCAGCTTTTTGCCATCGTTGCTGAAAACCGCTGCATTGCAATAAGTGTCTTTTTCATAATAGGTATGGATCGCGCATCCGGTTTCCGTGTCCGCCAGTACCGGCCAGGCGCCGCAGAAAACAGTATACCGGCTATCCGGGTGGAATGCCGCGAACAGCGAATTTGAATGACCTCCGAAACCGAAGAGTCCTTGTCCGCTTTGCAGATCCCATAATATCGGGTAGGCATCCTGAAAGCAGGTCAGCAGAAAACGGTTGTCTGGACTGACGGCCATACCCGTAACCTCAACCTGGTCGGTTGCCCCGCAATGAAAAACAGCTGCCGCAATATCCCCAGAGATCCCGGTACGGAGCAGTCCGGATCCTTTGAAATCATAAGTTTGCAGGCACTCTCCCCTGCGTAAATCATAAAGGCCGATATGCTGCTGGTTATCGGCAATGACAGCCCGCTTGCCGTCCGGAGAAAAACAGAGGGATTTCACGCTGTGCAGCAATTGAATGTCGCATACAAAGTCCTGTTTGGACAGGTCATAGGTTTTGACCCCACCGAAGCGAAAGGCTGCAATGATAACATCTCCGTAAGGATTGAAAAAGATGTTATCGACCTGCCGCGCATCCCAAGTCATGGTTTCCAGCAGTCTTCCTGCAGCGGCATCCCATCTCAGGCAATTGAACAGCCAGTCAACGCTGATTATTTCGTTTTTATCCTGCCGGAAACAAACCTTTTCGATCTGTTCCGTATGCCCCGTAAACACCGTATGCAGGGTTCCATCGGCGAGGTTCCAGACCTTTACCTCCGTCCCCTTGCCGAAAGATGCCAGAAGATCTCCCGCACTACTCAGCGCCAAACCCTTTACTTCTTTGTCATGGGCAGCGAATTGGTAACCTGCCTTTTCCATTTCAGCCATCTGTTCGGCCATTCGCATGGCGGTAACGGCATCAGTAAACGTATTTTCTTCTGTCTTCCAACCTGCATCCTCGCCTGCATCGGGCTTTTGCAGGAGTTCCTGTAAAATGCGCAGCGCCTGCAGTCCTTCGCCCCGGAAAAGATGCATGTTGGCTAGCATGGAACTTTTTCGGAAGGCAGGCTCAGGCCTTATTATCTGTTCCCATCGGCCAATAGCTTCCCGGTCACTGATCAGGCCGGACATCCAGGTATGGACAATTTGATTATAATGAACATGTGTATTTTCCGGGTCAAGGATCAATGCTTTTTCCCAGCACTTTTCCGCTTCCCCCGGTTTGCCCAGGTCGAGTAAGGAAAGGGCGCGGTTGTTCAGTGAGCCCGCCGTATCTGCAGCCGCCTTGGGTGCTGGGCGTGAATAAATGCTGCCTGTCTCGCTTTCATATATTTCATACA
The DNA here is from genome assembly GCF_000946815.1 of Syntrophaceticus schinkii. Lineage (GTDB taxonomy): Bacteria > Bacillota > DSM-12270 > Thermacetogeniales > Thermacetogeniaceae > Syntrophaceticus > Syntrophaceticus schinkii. The sequence goes on from NZ_CDRZ01000245.1 coordinate 20,765, forward strand.
ATGCTTTTTCCATCACTGCAAAGTCATGGGGGCGCAGGGCTTCATCGGCGTTCAGACACGCTTTAAGCAGAGTCTTCATCTCTTCGGGAATCGCCACTTTTGAGTCCGGAAAATAGGTTTCACAGGCCGCGCCCGCAATCACGCCATTTTCCCATTGGCGTCCCCCCAGATACATCTCCATGACCGATACCGCCCAGGAATAGATATCGGTGCGCCTTGTGAGTTCCTTGCCGCTCTGTTGCTCCAGCGAGCAGTACTCAGGGGTATAGCCGCCTTTGGCCGCAATCAGGGTCCCGCCGGAAGATACGTCTCCCGCGGGGATATCTCCCTCCGTTATCATCGACTCGGCGCGTGCTTTGGCGATGCCGAAGTCCGCCACCTTAACTTCGCCGTTTTTTGTCAGCAGGACATTGTCCGGCTTGACGTCCCGGTGGATCAGCTTCTGTTCGTGGGCGTAATGCAGCCCCCGCGCAAACTGGATGGCGATATCCAGAAGGCGTGTCTGCTGTTCCCGCCGGGTTCCGCGGTATAAGCTGCCGTTGCGGATCACATCGGCCAGACTGCCGCCGTCCATCCATTCGGAGAAGATGGTGGGGACGCCCCCGATTTCACGAACATAGTAACAGGAAACGATGTGGGGATGCAGGCCTAAATTGATCCAGGCGTCGCACTCATTGATAAATTTTTCCTTTTGTTTCTTGGTTTGAAACGCTTTTGCCTGGGGCTGCTTCATGGCCAGGTCAACGTTCCAGCCTGTGTGGTGCACCCGCCAGACGCTGCCCATGCCGCCTTCGATGGCGTCTGATTCAACACGGTAGGTATCGAGCAGAGTCCTGCCTTTGGCAATGATGACCGCCTTTCCCTCATATCGTGCCGCCTCATTATCCGGAACTGCGGCGTCATCATCCACCGTGGCACTGCCTGCAACCGCAGCTTCGGAATCAGGAATTGTGGCGGCATCGTCTGCAACTGTTACTGCCGAGTCCGGCAGTGTTGCTTCCGATTCACAGACGGTTTCTTCGCTGTCATAGATTGTTTTATCATCCTTCATCACTGCACAATCTCCTTATTTTTTCTTCCAGCCGAACAGCCCTTTTTTCTTTTTGGGCTTCAATTCCTCCAACCTGGCGCGTACGCCTCCCGGCCTGAGCCAGCCGTAGCCGCGGTTTTGCAGGTCGGTGATCAAATTTTTAAAGTCTGATTCGTTGTAATCCGGATGCAGGGTTAAAAATATTTCGAGATAAATGCGTGCCTCTTCGTCCCAGTCCGCCCAGCCGGGGAACATATACTCCCAGTCCAACTGCCAGATGCGGCCGGTTGTATCTGCGGCACCGCTGATCAGGTATCCCCCGTCATGGCTGAAGGCTGCGGTGTAAATGCCTTTGCCGTGCCCTTCCAGTGTTCGGATGCATTGCCCGTTTCTGACATCCCACAGTTTTAACGTCAGTTCACGGCTTGCGGAAACGGCAAAGCGCCCGTCCGGCGTAAAACATACGGCGTTAACGGTATTACGATCTCCTGAAAAAATGTCCAAGTGGCCTGAAAAACTGCGGATAGATTCACCGGTATATACATCCCATAAACGGAGCGTTGTATCGCCTGTGCTTCCGCCTGAGAGAAAAGTGCGCCCGTCCGGGCTGAAACATACACTCCAGACGGGACTCCCGACATTATAAGTGTGCAGGTTTGTGCCCTTTTCAAGCTCCCACAGCCGGATTGTCCCATCCTTGCTGCACGACAGTGTGGTTTTTCCATCGGGACTGACGCAAACAGCGGTAATGTCTTTCTCATGCCCGGTTAAGGTACGCAGAGATTTTCCGCTTCGGATATCCCAGACTTTTATTGTCTTGTCCGAGGCTCCCGAAAGAGCATAACGACAAGCGGGATCAAAGGCCACAGCCTCCACGAAACCATTGTGCCCTTCAAGGTTCTTCAGCTTCTTCCCCGAAGCAATGTCCCAAAGTACCAGTTTGGAGTCACACCCTCCCGAAAGCGCCCATTGTCCGTCCGGGCTGATGCAGACCGCTCTTGCCCAGTTGCTATGCTCAGTACAGATATGCAAGCATTCCGCTGTACGCAATGACCATATTCTAACGGTATTGTCGTCACTGGCGGAAACCGCATGCAAGCCGTCAGCGCTGATGGCTGCCGCTCTAACGCTTTGTTTATGGCCATTCAGGATATATGCTGTGCGGCAGGAGTGCAAATCTATTGTCTGGCAATATTTCCTGATTTGATTGTTCAACTCCGCATACCCCGCTGCAGCGGACGCCCCCGGGATATCCTCCATCCTTCTCAGTGTTTGAATCGCTCCGGCGATATCTTTTTCATGGAAAAGGCGGCGCACCTCCGTAAGAAGGGCGGAAATCCATTTTTCGATTTTCAGGATTTCATCTGTGGTTGATATTCTGCACAAAAGCCAATCGGCCCGAACATCAAAAGATGGGACCCGCCAAAGCCGGGTCATATTGTCTGTGCTGCTGGAAACCGCGTATTGATCATCCGTACTGAAGCCAACGTGAACCACCTCGTTGATATGTCCGCTAAAAGTACGCAGACATCTGCGGTTTTTTATATCCCATAATTTAACGGCGTGATCGACACCGCCCGACAGGGCATAGCTTCCGTAAGAGTTGGTGCACACCGACCGGATATTGCTCTTGTGTCCGCAAAAGGTATGCAGCGGCTCCGGGATATCGATGTGCCAAAGGTTCATTTTGTTTACAGTGTTTTGGTCGCCTGCTCCCGTTAAGACATGCAAGCTGTCCCCGGCATAGCAAGCCGCTTTAATCACCCAGCAGGAAGGGGCAGCCTGAATTTCCCGTATCACCTTTCTGTCTGCCAAAGAGTGCACATAGACCTTGCCGCCGCCGCTGCCGGAAAGAATCTGCTGCCCGTCCGCACTGATCCGGATCGAGTGAATACCGCGAAAGTCTTCATAGTATGACCGGACCATTTGAAATGTTTCCGTATCCCAAAGGATCAATTTGTTGGAGCCGGTCAGAAATTGCTTGCCATCGTCCGTAAAGCAGACACTGTGGATATAATTTTTTTGATCCTCCAGCACCCGCAAGCACTTTCCTGTCTTCAAGTCCCAGAGTGTGGCTGTCCCATCCCGGCTTCCTGATAATCCGTACAAGCCATTCGGGCTTAAGGCAACACAGTTCACAGGCGCCGTATGTCCTTGGAAGCTGGCGAGTTGCCTGCCTGTTTGCGCATCCCTCAGGATCACATTATTTTCTTCACCCCGGCCGCCGGCAGAAAGGATATAATTGTTATCCGGCGTAAAAACAGCCGAGTGACCGGTAAAGGCTACATCTTCAACACCATCTTCCTTCACATTCGAAAGCAGCTGTAAGGCGCCGGTATCCGGTATCTGCTCAAGCAGCTGCCTGGCCATGGAAAAATCGCCTCTCTCCAGATGCAAATGGGCAAGACAGAACACGGCAGTGGGTGAATCGGTATTCCGGATAATATTTTCAAGGCGTGTAACGGCTTCTTCGTCGTCGATTTTTCCGTTTCGCCATAGATGTAATCCATAGTTATAGACGGCGCCGGCGTGATTCGGATCGGCTCCGATGGCTTTTTCCCAGCACTTTTCCGCTTCCCCCGGTTTGCCCAGGTCGAGTAAGGAAAGGGCGCGGTTGTTCAGTGAGCCCGCCGTATCTGCAGCCGCCTTGGGTGCTGGGCGTGAATAAATGCTGCCTGTCTCGCTTTCATATATTTCATACAATGCTTTTTCCATCACTGCAAAGTCATGGGGGCGCAGGGCTTCATCGGCGTTCAGACACGCTTTAAGCAGAGTCTTCATCTCTTCGGGAATCGCCACTTTTGAGTCCGGAAAATAGGTTTCACAGGCCGCGCCCGCAATCACGCCATTTTCCCATTGGCGTCCCCCCAGATACATCTCCATGACCGATACCGCCCAGGAATAGATATCGGTGCGCCTTGTGAGTTCCTTGCCGCTCTGTTGCTCCAGCGAGCAGTACTCAGGGGTATAGCCGCCTTTGGCCGCAATCAGGGTCCCGCCGGAAGATACGTCTCCCGGCGGGATATCTCCCTCCGTTATCATCGACTCGGCGCGTGCTTTGGCGATGCCGAAGTCCGCCACCTTAACTTCGCCGTTTTTTGTCAGCAGGACATTGTCCGGCTTGACGTCCCGGTGGATCAGCTTCTGTTCGTGGGCGTAATGCAGCCCCCGCGCAAACTGGATGGCGATATCCAGAAGGCGTGTCTGCTGTTCCCGCCGGGTTCCGCGGTATAAGCTGCCGTTGCGGATCACATCGGCCAGACTGCCGCCGTCCATCCATTCGGAGAAGGATGGTCCGGGATCGCCCCCGAATTTACGAACTAGTAACAGGAACGATGTGGGGATGCAGGCTAAATTGATCCAGGCGTCGCACTCATTGATAAATTTTTCCTTTTGTTTCTTGGTTTGAAACGCTTTTGCCTGGGGCTGCTTCATTGGCCAG
>NZ_CDRZ01000246.1 GCF_000946815.1 Syntrophaceticus schinkii
CGAAGCTCAATCCCTTCAACCTTGCGGCTTTCGGCCCGCTGTCTCGCCTGCCTACGCTTAAACATAGCTGTTACCAGCTATGCTCCAAGGCTGGCTACGGGTGGTTGGCTAAACCTTGCCCGGTGGGATTCCCACCCACTAAGTGTCACGACCTAGCTTGGTCGCTCCCGTCCCCAGTGCACACCGGTGCATACTTGTTCCTCATTAATATAATATAAATAACCATTTATTCCTAAAGGTTAAAGTTGCCGTACTTGCGGAAGTGCTCTGCCAGCCCACCATCGGACAAAATCTTTAACATGATGGGGGGCAAAGGCTGGACAGGGATCTTTTTCCCCTGTGTCACATTTTTCAGCATACCGCTCTCCAGATCAACCACCAATTCGTCACCTGCATCGATTAGACCGGTATCACAGACAACCACCGGCAGGCCGGTATTAATAGCATTCCGGTAAAAAATACGGGCAAAAGACTTGGCCAGCACAGCACCGACCCCGGCGTTAAGCAAAGCCAGGGGAGCCTGTTCCCGGGAAGAGCCACACCCGAAATTACTCCCGGCTACAACAAAATCGCCGGGCTGTACTCTTTCAGCAAAATCGGGATCCAGATCTTCCATGACATGTTTGGCCAGTTCCTTCATATCTAAGGTCTTAAATTTATACTTGCCCGAAATAATATAATCTGTATTCACATCATTTCCAAAACAGTGGGCTTTCCCACGAAGTTCCATCTTTAATCCTCCTGAAAATAGAAGTCGGATATTACCAGGAGCCGCTTCCGCTGATTGCGCAACATTACATGACCTCGACCTCTGTTTTCATTCTGCTGGTGCCGCATAGGCAGCACGAGCGTCTACCTTGAAAAGAAGTCGGAAACCGGATGTCGCTGCCGGAGGTGACACGGGTACAGTTGTCACCAACAAAAGACATTAGCAGTCAGCAGCAGTCAGCCCGAATTATCATACATTGATGATGCTACCATAAAGCGGTGTAGGCGTCTACCTTGATAATAGAAGTCTGACGCCAGATGTCAGATGCCGGAAAACGCGTCATGGGCACCAACTGCGGATGTTAGATATTGGGGGTTTGCGGGAACTGCCTTACTGCAGATTCCAAAGCAACTCCCCAGCCTGACTTCGCCTGGGTCTGGTGCAACAGGAAGTAGAGTAGGCGAGGTCTCTTGCCGCCTGGTAGCGTTTAGGTCAGGACAGTCCGTTATACTGCCCCTTTCGTCTGGCAGTGCCTTAGTATCCCGGCCGTGCGCTACTGGCCTAGCAGTTGTATCCCCGTAAATTACTCAATTACTCAAGCCTGACCCCAGTTCTCTGGGATCGGTGATCTCCCCTTTTACTGCTGAGGCAGCAACTGTTGCCGGGGAAGCCAGATAGATAAATGCATTGCTGTTGGCCATCCGGCCTTTGAAGTTCCGGTTCGCTGTAGAGATGACATTCTCTCCATCGGAGGGAATCCCATTGTGGGTCCCCACACAGGGGCCGCACCCTGGTGTGACAACCGCTGCTCCGGCTTGAACCAGTGTCTTCAAAACCCCTGTATCCATGGCATCCAGATAAATCTGGCGAGATGCAGGAGCGACAATAAAGCGGACATCAGGGTGAATCTTGCGCCCTTCCAGGACTTGCGCGGCTATGGTCAGGTCCTCCAACCGCCCATTGGTGCAGGTACCCAGAACTGCCTGCTGAATGGGGGTTCCTGCAACCTCACCTATCGGTACCCCGTTATCCACCCGATGAGGCTTGGCCACATATGGGGTGAGGTCACTGACATCGTATTCTTTGACTGCAAAGTATTCAGCATCAGCATCGGCCTTGACGGCTTCAAACTGATTATTGCTATGATCACACACCCACTCCATAACCTTATCATCAGCATCCATCAACCCTGCCTTGGCACCCATCTCAATGGCCATATTAGAGATGGTGAAGCGCGCCTCCACAGAAAGCTGACTGATGGCTTCTCCTGTATATTCAGCAGCCATGTAGGTGACACCGTCTGCAGTCACCTGATTGATCAGGAACAGGATCAGGTCCTTTGAATAAACCCCTGCCGGAAGTCTCCCATGGCAGATAAACTTGATGGTCTCCGGCACCTTGAACCACATCTTGCCTGAGATGAGGGCAGCAGCCAGGTCGGTGGAGCCGACACCTGTAGCAAAAGCATTCAGGGCTCCATAGGTGCAGGTATGGGAATCCGCACCGATAACCAGTGACCCAGGCCCCACATGGCCCTTCTCAGGGATAAGCTGATGACAGACACCTTCACCTATATCATATAAGCGAATCCCTTTTTCCTGCGCAAACTCACGCATCAGTGTATGCAGGGCAGATACACCTTCTAAGGGGCTTGGGGCGCTGTGATCGATAACCAGGGCAGCGCCTTCCGGTGAGCAGATGTCTTCTCCTTTCATCGCTTGATAAGCACGAATGGCCAGGGGTGATGTACCGTCCTGACCCATCCGAAAGTCAACATCGGCCACAACTATATCATTGGCAAAAGCGTCCTGGCCGCTTTTATTGCTTAAAATCTTTTCCGCTATTGTTTTACCCAACAAGCACTCCTCCCCTAGTTCTTGTTAATCACCTTTAGTTCTTGTTAATCACCTTTTTTGCATCATGTACAAAATCTTCATAGATATAGACAATCTCTTTATCAAAGAGTGGTCGTTTCAATTCCACAGCAGCGACCCGCACCTGTGCTAAAATATCATCCGCCTCTTCCTGTGTCAACAGGACCCCGTACTCTTTAAACTTGGCTTTGATGGCACTGGTACCCGAGTGTTTCCCGATAACGATCTGGCGCTCAAGCCCCACCTCTTCCGGGCAGAACACCTCATATGTCCTTGGATCCTTTAAAGCACCATCTGCATGAATACCGGATTCGTGGGCAAACATATTGGAGCCCACAATAGGCTTCCAGGCCGGCAGTTCCCTTTTAGAGGCAAGTGAAACGTATTCAGCGATCTCTCTGAACATCTCTGTGCGGAATTTAAGATCGTTCCCCTGGATGTGTTTCAAAGCCATGACCACCTCTTCCATGGCGGCATTGCCTGCTCGTTCACCCAGGCCGATCACGGTCACCCCTACCCAGGATGCGCCTGCACGCACCCCAGCCAGTGCATTGGCAGTAGCCATTCCAAAATCGTTGTGGGTATGCATTTCTACATCAATTCCCACCTGAGATATTAGTTTACTGATACGCTCATATGTTATAAAGGGTTCCAGAATCCCCACTGTGTCGCAGTAGCGCAGGCGGTCAGCACCGGCCTCTTTAGCAGCCCTGGCAAACTCAAGTAAAAACTCAGGATCTGAGCGGGAGGCATCCTCAGCATTAACTGAGATATAAACCCCTTGCTCATGAGCAAACTCCGTTGCCTTGACCATGCTTTCCAGCACTTTTTCTCTGGTGCTGCGCAGTTTATGCTCAATATGGATATCTGAAGTGGAAATGGAAATCGCCACAGCATCCACACCACATTCCAGGGACTGCTCAATATCAGCAATCACAGCTCGGTTCCAGCCCATGATACTTGCTTTCAAACCAAGCTTACAGATTTCTTTGATGGACTCCTTTTCATGGCCACCCATCACCGGAACCCCGGCTTCGATCTGATCAACCCCGACGGCATCGAGCATTTTAGCAATCCGTATTTTTTCATGGTTGGCAAAGACAACACCTGCTGTCTGTTCCCCGTCACGCAGGGTTGTATCAACAATTTTAATCTTGCTCATGTTTTCACCCTCCCCTGGTAAACTGTCAAATAAAGAGTCACTCCAAAATTACTCTGATCTACAGCAACCCTATTTGATAATCAATAAGTATAGCATTATTGTGAGCTATCATCTTTCTTCTGTTCATTACAAACTATTTTACCCTATCTCATCCATTGATGTCACTGTGAAGACGAATAGTAAAATGCAGGTTTTTTGCGTAATTGTCAACTTTTATGATTGTATCCTTGCTAGAAACAACTTGTTGACTATTTGCGGGTTGGCTTTACCCCGGGTGGTTTTCATCACCTGTCCAACCAGGAATCCAAGGGCTTTTTTCTTTCCATTTCGGTAATCTTCGACAACTTCCGGGTGTGCAGCAAGCACCTGATCGACGATCTCAGCAAGTTTACTCTCATCGCTGATCTGCAAAAGCCCCTTTTCCCCAACGATTGTAAGAGCCCTTTTCCCGGTGTCAAACATCTCTTCGAATACTGTTTTGGCGATCTTCCCGCTGATCGTCCCCTTTTCCATAAGCTGCAGCATTTCCACCAGGTGTGAAGGGGTTAATTTGGCCTCCTGTACATCCATATTGTTGGTGTTGAGCAGTCTTAGAAACTCCACCATCACCCAGTTGCTGACCTGTTTAGGGTCATTAAACCCCTCAAGACACTCTTCAAAATAATCAGCCAGCTCCCGGGAAGTGGTGAGAACACCGGCATCATAGGCAGGAAGCCCGTACTCCTCTATAAAGCGCAGCTTGCGAGCAGCAGGAAGTTCAGGCAGCGTTTCTTTGATCTGTTCCACTTTATCCCGTGTTAAAACCACAGGTACCAGGTCTGGATCGGGAAAATACCTGTAGTCAGAGGCTTCTTCCTTGGATCTCATCACTATTGTCGACCCGGTGCTTTCATCCCATCCCCGGGTTTCCTGAACCGGGGCTTCCCCGGACTCGTAAAGGACATACTGCCTCTCCATCTCACCCTCCAGGGCACGCTGCACAGCACGGAAGGAGTTCATATTCTTGATCTCCACCTTGGTGTTCAAGATGTCCGTGCCTGCCGGCCTCAGTGAGATATTGGCATCACAGCGCAGTGAACCCTCCTCCATCTTGCAGTCGGAAACATCCAGATATTGCAAAATAGTCTTTAAGTTCTCCAGGAACAAACGCGCCTCTTCCGGAGTTTTGATATCTGGTTCTGTTACGATCTCTAATAGCGGCACTCCTCCCCGATTTAAGTCAACCAGGGAATAATCCTCTCCGCCTTCTCCGTGAAGCAGTTTCCCTGCATCCTCTTCCATATGAACCCTGTTGATGCCCACTTTGCGTACTCCCGCTTCTGTCTCCACATCCAGGTAGCCGCTGCGACAGAGAGGAAAATCGTATTGGGAGATCTGATAGGCCTTGGGGAGATCCGGATAAAAGTAATTCTTCCGATCAAACTTGCAGAAGTGAGCGATCTTGCAGTTCAGGGCCAGTCCTGTGCGTATCCCGTACTCCAAAAGCGTTTTATTCAGCACAGGTAAGGCGCCTGGCATAGCCAGGCAGATGGGGCAGACATTTGCATTCGGTTCACTTCCGAACTCATTGGGACAAGAGCAAAAGGCCTTGGTCCTGGTTCTCAGTTCCACATGAACTTCCAATCCGATTACAGCTTCATATTTAGCCATTAGGACTCACTTCCCTTCGCTGTTTGTCGCGTTTTTCCTTTTAGCAAAGGACGCTGTTCATGGTATGGTGTGTTTTGTTCAAAGGCATAGGCAACCTGCAGAATTTCCCCATCCGCAAACACAGGAGCGGTAAACTGCATCCCTACAGGCAGCCCTTTGGCAAACCCGCAGGGCAGAGAAATAGCCGGAAGGCCTGCCATGTTGACCGGTATTGTATAGCTGTCAGAATGGTAGAGCTTCAAAGGATCATCGACCTCTTCCCCTAAACGGAAAGGCAGGTCAGGTGATGTGGGAGTAACAAGCAGATCATATTCCTGGAAGAGCCGCTGGTATTCGTTTCTGATCAAAGTCCTAACCTTGAGGGCCTTCAGATAATACTTTTCATAACAGCCGGAACTGAGCACATATGTCCCCATCATGATCCGTCTCTTAACCTCAGGGCCGAACCCCTCACCCCGGGTCTTCATATACATCTCTTCAAGGTCATATTCTGCCCCCTCTTCCGGTACAGCACGGTAGCCGTAGCGGACACCGTCGAAACGCGCCAGGTTGGAACTGGCCTCAGCCGGGGCAATAATATGGTAAGCCGGAACAGCAGATGCTGCATGAGGAAAAGAGCATTCATCCACAATTGCTCCCAGTTCCTCCAACTTCTCTAAGGCTTTTTTGAACACCTCTGCCACTTTGGGGTCAAGCCCGTCACCCGACAATTCTTTGGGTACCCCGATCCTCTTTCCCTTGATGTTACCGGTCAGATATGTTGTGTAATCAGGTATATCAACGGAAACAGTGGCAGTATCCCTGGGATCATGGCCTGCAATAACATTTAAGACCAGGGCACAGTCCCGCACATCCTTTGTTAAGGTGCCCACCTGGTCCAGTGAAGAGGCAAAGGGCACCACACCACTGCGGGAGACTAACCCATATGTGGGTTTCATTCCTACAATCCCACAAAATGATGCGGGCTGGCGGGCTGATCCCCCGGTATCGGAACCCAGGGCAAAGATCGTCTCCCCCGCTGCCACAGCAGCCGCGGGTCCACCACTGGAGCCCCCAGGAACACATTCCAGGTCCCAGGGGTTATGTGTGGGGAAAAAGGCCGAAAACTCTGTAGAAGAGCCCATAGCGAACTCATCCATATTCAGTTTGCCTGTTACAACAGCCCCACAATTATTCAATTTCTCTACGATAGTTGCACTATAAGGGGGGATGAAGTTCTCCAGCATACGGGAGGAACAGGTGGTGCGCACCCCCCTGGTACAGATGTTATCCTTCAGCCCAAGAGGAATTCCCGCCAGTGGGGGCAGCTTCTCGCCATCCTTCCGGCGTTGGTCAACCGCCTGGGAAGCGGCAAGAGCCTCCTCCTCGGTTACAGTGACATAGGCGCGGATATCCTCATCTACCTGTCGAATCCTTGCCAGAACCGCACCAGTGATCTCCTGGCAAGTGATTTTTCCCTTTTCCATCATCTCTGCTAACTGGTGGGCTGTAAGGTCAAAAATCTCCATGGACTAAAACTCCTTTGTCCTAAATTATTATAAAAAGACCTGCCACGGGGACGGTCACTTCGGCTGGTCAGCTGGTTCCCGCGGCTGGTCACACCCACTCACGGGGGCAATCCCTGAGGCTGATAAGAAACCGGGGTTAATGCCTGATGTTACCGGAAGGTACCTGACGCCGGTTCCGCAACATTTCCCAACTTAGGCTCCATTTTTGCCCTCAAGCGGTACTACCGGAAAGCAAAAATGGTCTCAGGGGGTTCCGCAATAAAGCAAGCCTGGCGAAAATGGAAGTCGGAAGCCAGAAGTACGAAGTCTGAAAAAGATTTCTCTGTTCTTAATAGGCTTCAAGAACCATCCTTATGGCCCGTGATTGTCCCTTTACAAGATGCGTGGCACTTTAAAGTAAGAGCCATCACGCTCCGGTGTATCCCTAAAAACATCCTCCGGTGCCAGCGGCTGATGAGCCTCATCAGAGCGCCAAACATTTTGAAGCGGTAACAGATAATAGGTCGGCTCCACATTCTCTGTATCAATATTGTTGATGGTTTCTACAAATTCCAGCACTTCATTAAACTCATCGTACAGCTCATCGAATTCATCCTCATCAAGAGCCAGGTGTGCCAGCACCGCCACCTGTCTCACTTCTTCCCGTGCTAACTTCATAGAATTACCTCCGCATAACTCGTTTTCCTTCTAGCCTGTCCACTAAATTATAACAGAGTACCCAACCCCCCTGCAATAGATACGGATAATAGAAGTCTGATGCCGGAGGTCGGAAGTCGGATATTACCAGGAACTGCTTCCACTGGATGAGACGCGGGGACGGTTCTCGCGTCTCACACTCGCGTCTCACATTGAGGCGACATGGACGGCTCTCTGCCATCATCCAACATTACATACTCCATACTCCGGCCTTCTGTTTTCATTCTCTGCCGGCATTGCAATCAAGCGAAAGGGGATCTACCCTAAAAATAGAGGTCTGATGCCGGATGTCGGAGGTCGGAAGTTATGAATATCTGCTTCCACCGGTCCCTTAACATCGGCCTATCAGTGCCGACTGGGCGGCATGAGGTCTAATCCGGGTGACTGTCACCACATAGCCGGTGACGAACCCCTGGTGACTGAACCCCTGGTTACTGTCACCAAAAGGCCGAATCTATATATACCTGTAGATATAGGTTACTTAACCAGGTAGCTTTCACCATCTGGAACCATCTGAAGGAGATCGTGTTCTTCGATAATCGGTATCTCCAGTTCACGGGCTTTTTCGTGCTTTTGACCGGGATCTGATCCTGCTAGAAGATAATCGGTCTTCCCGCTGACACTGGAGGAAACCTTGCCCCCGTGTTTTTTGATCAATTCCGTTGCTTCTTTGCGTGTCAGGTTAGGGAGGGTTCCCGTGAGCACGAAGACCTTCCCGGTCAATAGCAGTTCTTGAGCACTTGCGGGCATTTCCTGTTCCATCTTCACACCTGCTTTTTTCAGCTTGTCCAGCACCAGGTGCGTCTGTTCCTGCTGAAAAAAGGTGACAATGCTTTGAGCAATTGTTGGGCCAATTTCAGGCACAGCAGTCAGTTCCTCACTGCTGGCCTCTGCCAGTGCCTCTAGAGAACCAAACTGCTCTGCCAAAATTTCCGCTGCCCTTGTACCTACATGGCGGATCCCCAGTGAGAACAGAAGCGGTGCCAGCCCCCGTTCTTTACTTCTTTTTATAGCATTGAGGATGTTGTCTGCAGACTTTTCTCCCATCCTCTCCAACCCCAGCAGGTCCTCCCGACGGAGAAAGTAAAGGTCCGCGGAATCCTTGACCAGCCCCCTGTCCACCAACTGTGTCACCAGTGCAGGTCCTACTCCTTCCACATCCATCGCTTCCCTGGATACAAAATGCAGAATAAGCTCCTTCAATTGAGCGGGACAGGCAATTCCTGTGCAGCGTACAGCCACCTCATCTTCCTGGTGCAGCACCTTGCTGCCGCAGACCGGGCAGCGCTCCGGCATCCGGAAAACTTCCTCTTTACCTGTGCGTCGCTCCTGAAGTACCCGAACCACCTCAGGAATCACATCTCCAGCCCGCTGGATGACCACATAATCCCCGACACGCACATCCTTTTGCCTGATCAGATCCTCATTATGCAGAGTCGCTCGGGATACTGTGACTCCGGCAACCTGTACAGGGTCCAGGATAGCTGTGGGGGTGAGCACCCCTGTTCTCCCTACCCGCACAAAAATCTCCCTTACCCTGGTAACCACCTGCTCTGCAGGAAATTTATAAGCGATAGCCCAGCGCGGACTTTTGGCCGTTCTTCCTAATATGTCATGGATGTGCAGGGGATTGACTTTGACCACCATACCATCGATCTCGTAATTCAGGGTATGCCTTTTTTCGATCCACTGCTTGCAATAATCGATCACTTCTTCGATGCTTTGACAGTGTTTGCTTTCTTCCTGCACTGAGAAACCCAATTCCTTTAACATATGCAAAGCATCCTGCTGGGTATTGAGCTCCTCGCCCTCACACTCCAGGACCTGGTAGCAGAATACCCCCAGTGTACGGCTGGCAGTAACCCTGGGATCCAGCTGGCGCAGTGACCCCGCAGCTGCATTTCTGGGATTGGCAAAGGGTGGTTCACCCCGCTGGTCCCGCTGTTCATTGAGCCGCGCAAAGGCTTTTCTGGGCATGAAGGCCTCTCCCCTCACCACAAGCCGCGGCAGTGCCCTGGAAAGCCTCATCGGCAACAGTCGTACAGCACGCAGGTTTTCAGTGATATCTTCGCCGGTGATGCCATCTCCCCGGGTCGCTCCCAGCACAAACTCCCCGCTTTCATAGGTGAGCACAACAGAGAGCCCGTCGATCTTCGGTTCTACAATGTAATCAACCGCTGTGCCGGAAAGCTGCAGCACACGGCGGTGGAAATCACGCAACTCCCCATCCTCAAAGGCATTCGCCAGGCTGAACAAAGGTGTGGAATGCCTGACCGTGCGAAACTCATCCAGGGGAGCACCCCCAACCCTTTGTGTCGGTGAATCAGGGGTGATCAGTTCTGGAAACTCTCCCTCTAACCTCTCCAAATCCCTGATCAGGGAATCATATTCCTGGTCAGTGATCAGGGGATCATCCAAAACATAATAACGGTGATCATGTTTTCTGATCTCGGTACGCAGGGCTTCCACCCTTTGGCGTGCTTCACTCAATGAAGGCATCTGAACTCCCTCCGCTTGTCACGGTATTCAACTTCATGTTATTATTATACCAGAAAAAACCAATAGACCAAAGTCCAAAGTTCGTCAGTACCAAAATGCCCTGTCACTATTTATTACCAATATGCCACTATTACAATAACATGAAACTCGTATCTAATGGCTTCTAACCTACTCTCTGGTGACAGCGGGGTGGCACCTTATCACCGCTCAGCGGCACGGGTCTGTCAGATGCCGGAGGTCGGAAGTTTCCCAACGACCAACCTGAAAAACAGAAGCCGGAAACCGGAAGTCGGAAGTCTGAGGTGCCCAGGAAGTACCTTTAGATCTAGTGAATCGATTTTTAGGCAGCAGGCAATTTGTGTTACCCATGTCTTGACCGAACTCACTCAGAAATGCACCAGGAACCGTCCCCCCTGCATCATTTATAGTTTCTTCAAGGGCGCATACTTGGCCATCAAATGCTTGAAACCGGCGCTTTCAAAAGATACAAAAATCTCTAAATCTCCTCCAGAGCCGAACTTGGTTTCCATGACAACCCCGCGCCCGAACTTCTTGTGTTCCACCTTATCTCCCACTTTAAAGCTATCCGGAGCAGAAACCGCTGTTACTGCTGCCGCTTCCTCGTTCCCGGCAAGACTCTCTTGCATGGCATGGCCTGTTTTATCATTATCCTGGCTGCCTGCAGTTGAGACACCGGAACCGTCCCCGCGTCTCACAGTTGAGACACCCGGAACCCCCCCCGCGTCCCGGGTGTCTTGCCGGGCAGAGGTATTCCTGTGGGATCTCCGTGAGGAAGCGGGATGGCTGTTTGTGTTCACTGCTGCCGTAAAGATAACGGCTGATCGCCCAGGAAAGATAAAGTTTCTCCTGTGCCCTGGTAATCCCCACATAGCAGAGACGGCGCTCTTCCTCCAGTTCATCATCCTCTCCCAGGGCATGGACATGAGGAAACAGCCCCTCCTCCAAACCCGTCAGAAATACCACCGGAAACTCCATCCCCTTGGCACCGTGGATCGTCATCATCACCACAGCATTCTCACCGGGTTCGTAGTTGTCGATATCTGTTACCAGAGCAAGCTCCTCTAAAAAACCATCCAGAGACCTGTCGATGCCCCCGGAGTCGTACTGCTCTGCCACACCCAGAAACTCCTTTAAGTTCTCCAGACGTGTTTCCGCCTCCACTGTTTTTTCCGCCTCTAAAATGGAGAGATAACCTGTTTCCTCCAGTATCCTTTCCACCAGACTGGCCACAGTAACCGCACCGTCCAGCTTCCTCCAGTTATTCACCATCCGGAAAAACCCTTCCAATGCACTGATAGCTCGTCTTCCCAGATCTGGTATCCCTGCCGGATGCTCCAGGACGTAAGCCAGACTTTTTCCTTCCCTGGAAGCAGCTTCTTCGGCACGGGCGATAGTCATATCCCCGATTCCCCGCCGCGGCTCATTGATCACCCGGCGCAGAGATACCTCATCTGCGGGATTGGCCACAAGCCGCAGATATGCCAATATGTCCTTTATCTCCTTGCGCTCATAGAACCGCACTCCCCCATAAATCCGGTAGGGGGTTCCAGAACGGATAAATTCTTCCTCAATAACCCGGGATTGGGCATGGGTTCGATAAAAGACCGCACAATCCCGGTAAAGAGCCTCTTCCCGATTAACCAGGTCACTGATTTCTGCAGCCACAAACCTGGCCTCATCCTTTTCATCGAAAGCCTGGTAGCAAGAACCAGGATCTCCGACAATATTTGATGTCCACAGTTCTTTGGGCTTTCTTCCTCTATTATGTGCTATAAGTGCGTTGGCCACAGCCAGTATACACTGGGTAGACCTGTAGTTCTGCTCCAGCTTGATTACATGTACCTCAGGGTAGTCCTTCTCAAAGGTGAGAATATTCCTGATATCCGCACCCCCGCCACCCGTAAATGGACTGGTCATCATCCCCCACTACGCAGATGTTGCGGTGTCCCCCGGCCAACTGGCGCACCAGTATATACTGAGCGTGGTTGGTGTCCTGATACTCATCCACCATAATGTATTGAAAGCGATCCTGATAGCGCTCCAATACTGAGGGTTCTGCACGAAAAAGCTCTACAGCTTGTACCAAGAGATCATCGAAATCCATGGCATTTTGCTGCAGCAGCTTCTTCTGGTAAAGGGAATATAAATCTGCAATAGTCTCCTCCCGCACATTGCGGGTCAATTCAAGATATTCCTTTGGTGTAACAAGCTCATTTTTGAGGCTGCTGATCTCTGCCAGCACACCGCGGGGACGGAATTTCCGGTCGTCAACCCGCAGCTCTTCGATACAGTGTTTGATCACTGTCAGCTGGTCGGCGCTATCATAAATAATAAAGCTGCGGTCATAGGGGATAAAGCGCGCCTCTCTCCTGAGAATGCGCACAGCCATAGAGTGAAAGGTACTGACCCAAAGATCCCGTGCATCGCTCCCCACCAACTGCTGTACTCTCTCTCGCATTTCGGCAGCAGCCCGATTGGTAAAGGTAACTGCCATGACGCGAAAAGGGATATCCCCATATTTAAAAGGTGAGCGATGCGGTAAGTTAATACCCGGGTTTTTCCACTCCCTGCCCCGGCAAAAATAATTAAGGGTCCCTCAGTCCGCCTCACCGCTTCCAGCTGCTGCGGATTCAATTCCCTCTCCAAATTCATTTCCATCACCTACCGCCGCCGTTCCGCTAATTTTTCACGAATCTCTTCAGGGCTGACACCGCATTCCACCAGGAGCACCAGCAGGTGGTAGATCAGGTCTGCGGTTTCCTCCACCAGCTCACTGTGGTCATCTTGCATGGCAGCAACAACCACCTCTACCGCCTCTTCCCCGACCTTCTGGGCGATCCTGCCCCTTCCCCTCTGGAAGAGTTTTACTGTATAGGACCCCTCTGGCTGTGTCTTCTGTCGCTCCTTGATCAGGGAATAAAGGTCAGCGATAATCCTTTCGGTTCGCTTTTCAGGAGCAGAGCTGCCCACAAGCCGGGAAAAACATGACCTGGTCCCCAGATGACAGGCCACTCCCACCTGGTCAACTTTAAGGAGCAGTGTATCCCCATCGCAATCCAAACGCACCTCTCTAACATACTGGTAGTTGCCGCTGGTCTCCCCCTTCAGCCAGAGAGCCTGCCTCTTTCTGCTGTAAAACCAGGCCTGACCGCTCTCCAGGGTGCGCCTCAGAGACTCCTGATTCATCCAGGCCACCATCAAAACCTCGTTATTTTCCACATCCTGCACAACTGCCGGAACCAGGCCGGCAGTGTCAAATTTAACAGTATTGATAAAATCTATCAGTTCCTTGCTGTCGGTGAAAACCGGTTGTGCTTTCATAGCTTTACAGGTACTCCTCTCTCTGCCAGGTATTTCTTTACTTCCCCGATGGTATAATCGCGGTAATGGAAAATGGATGCCGCCAAGACCGCATCAGCTTTTCCTATGGTCAGTCCCTCATAGAGATGCTCAAGACTGCCCGCCCCTCCTGAGGCAACCACCGGAATGCCCACTGCCTCTTTGATGGCTTTGGTAAGCTCCAAATCATAGCCATCCCTGGTGCCATCGCGGTCAAAACTCGTCAACAGGATCTCCCCTGCACCCCGCTGCTCCATTTCCTGTGCCCAGGCAACAGCATCGATTCCGGCACTTTTCATCCCTCCATGGGTAACGACATCCCACCCGCTGCCGGCTCTACGGGCATCGATGGCCACTACCAGCTGCTCCGTCCTGAATTTCCGGGAGACATCAGCAATAAACTCCGGGTTTTTGACAGCTGCTGAGCTGACAGCAATCTTGTCAGCTCCCGCTTCCAGCAGGGCGCTGATATCTTCAAGGCTTCTGATTCCCCCACCAACAGTAAAGGGGATGGAAATCTGTTCAGCGATCCGCTTGACCATATCGATGGTTGTTTTTCGCCCCTCAACAGTTGCGGTAATATCCAAGAAAACCAGCTCATCAGCACCCGCGGCATCATACTCGGCAGCCATCTCTACAGGGTCACCGGCATCCCTCAAATCTCCGAACTTTACACCTTTGACAACCCGCCCCTCCTTGACATCGAGGCAGGGAATTACCCGCCTGGTATTAGCTGCTTTTTTTGCTGCCAGGATGGCCTCCCGAAGAGTAAATTTCTCCTCATAGAGCGCCTTTCCCACAATAACCCCTTCTACTCCTAACTGCTCCAAATGCCCCAGGGCATAGATATCCTCAAGGGAACTGACTCCACCGGAGGCGATCACACTCAAGCCTGTCTCTTCCGCAAGTTTCCCTGTCGCCTGGATGTTGGGGCCTGTAAGCATCCCATCCTTGCTGGTATCGGTAAACACAACCCGCCTGCAGCCGAGATCATGCATCTGGCGAGCCACATCCAGGAAGTGCCTTGATGACAGATCCTGCCAGCCCTTGACTGCCACAAACCCGTCCCGGGCATCGATCCCCACCACAACCCGCTCCCAACCGAAAGCAGCACAGGCCCGGCGCACCAGATCCGGACCGGTAACCGCAACAGTGCCCAGGATCACACGTTCAACACCTGCTTTGAAGGCTTCTCGCATCTGGTCGAGTGTCCTGATCCCTCCTCCCAGTTGAGCGGGGAGAGCGGCATTTTTAATGATCTCCCTCACCACACTCAGCTGGCGTGGTTCCCCGGCAAAGGCGCCGTCCAGATCCACCAGATGCAGCCACTCTGCCCCATCCTTCTTCCAGCGAAGAGCCACAGCCACAGGGTCTTCATCATAGATAGTTTCGTCCTTCGCCCGCCCCTGTACCAGACGCACACATTTACCATTCCTGAGATCAATTGCCGGAAAGATAAGCATGAATACACCGAACCTCCTCAATTAGTCGTTAGTCGTTGGTAGTTGGTCGTTGGATAATGATAAAAGAGGGGTTTTGTTCGCTACTTAACCGAACTGTCTTGACCGAGCACTAACGACCTACCAAAAAAGCAGAAGTCAGAAACCGGATGTCGGAAGCCCGAGGTGCCCCAGGAACTGCCTCGATTCAGTAGTTCGGTTTTCAGGCGATAGACAATATGTATACCCGCGTCTTGACCGAACTCACGCAGAAATGCACCAGGAACCGACCCCCTTGCACCACTACAGTTTGCCTTTAGTGGAAGGCACACCGCTTTCACGCTCGCTCAGGGCCACAGCTTCTCTTAAAGCTCTGGCAAATCCCTTGAACAACACCTCAATGATGTGGTGGGTGTTTTCCCCACTCAGGAGACGCAGGTGCAGGGTAATCCCTGCATTGTTGACCAAAGCCCGAAAGAACTCGGGCACCAGCTCCACAGGCATCTCCCCGGCTTTATAGCAAGGCACACTGACCTCATAGCCCAGGTACGGCCTCCCGCTGAGATCCACCGCGGCTAGAGCCAGTGCCTCATCCATCGGTATGATCGCTGATCCATACCTGGTAATCCCCTCTTTATCTCCCAAGGCCTCTTTTAGGGCTAAACCTAAGCAGATACCCGTATCCTCAACTGTGTGGTGGGCATCTACATGAAGATCCCCGCTGGCTTCAACAGTGAGATCAATAAGGGCATGCCGTGCCATCAGGTGCAGCATATGGTCGAAAAAACCGATCCCGGTGCTGCCACCGAAGTCCCCGTTCCCGTCCAGGTTCAGCTTTACCTGGACACTGGTCTCACCGGTTGCCCTATCTATCTTTGCCTGTCGCGCCACTTCTTGCGCCATAATCATTCCCCTCCTTAAATGGACACATAATATGCTATTCACCACACCAACCGTTATCATGATATCCCTGGTGTACTTCCGGGAAAAGCAACCTGTGTGACAACTCCCAAAATCACCAGGTCAACGGCCGATGCACCGGAGATGCACCGGGGACGGTTCCTGCTGCATCTTCCGGCTTACGACTTCCAGCATCAGACATCTATTGTCAGTTAAACACCTATGTCACCGGTCCACACCATCAGGCGAAAATAGTAGCCAAAACAAGATAATGTTTGCGGAACCCGGCGGAAGGCAGATTCTCGGTAAATTTCCGACCCCCGACTTCCGGCATCAGATTTCTACTTCACGGATAGACATCCATACCACCCAGATGGCAGCAGCAGCAGTTGATGAAAGCAAGCCTGACAGAAATAGACGTCAGAAGCCGGATTTCGGAGGTCAGAAAAAGGTAGCCTGACAGCAAACAAAACGTCCAGTCACTTTGGCTGCTTGAGGTGATCATCAACTGTTAACAAAGGTAGCCTGACGGCAAACAAAACGTCCAATGTCACCCTTCTTCTTAAAGCAATAAAACAAGCCTGGCCCCGCCTATGATCACAAACGCTCCAGCCTCCTGGCAATCGCCCGGGCATGGGCATCAAGGCCTTCATCCTCTGCCAGCCTGACAATATGGGGTCCCCACTTTTGAAGGGCTTCTTTAGTGGTATAAATGACACTGGTGCGCTTCATGAAATCCTCCACACTTAACGGTGAGAAAAAGCGAGCCGTGCCTCCGGTGGGCAGAACATGGTTCGGCCCTGCGAAATAATCACCCACCGGCTCTGAGGCATAGGCCCCAAGGAAAACCGCACCTGCGTTCCGGATTTTGCCCAGCCAGGAAAAAGGATCCTTGACATAGAGCTCCAGGTGTTCAGGTGCAAGCTGATTAGCCAGGTCAACTGCTTCCTGCATGCTCCCGGTGACAACCGCTGCCCCATAGTTCTTTATTGCAGCTGCAGCGATCTCCTTCCTGGGGAGAACCGCCAGCTGTTTTTCAACCTCATCTCGCACACTTTGCGCCAGCTTCTCATCCGGAGTTACCAGAATGGCCGCAGCCATTGGGTCATGCTCTGCCTGGGAGAGAAGGTCCGCTGCCACCAGCACATGATCCGCCTCTTCATCTGCCACAATGACGATCTCGCTGGGTCCGGCCAGCATATCGATATCCACCAGCCCAAAGACCAGCCTCTTAGCAATAGTCACATAGATGTTGCCGGGTCCCACGATCTTGTCCACCTTAGAGATCGATTCTGTACCATATGCCAGACCAGCAACAGCCTGGACACCCCCGGCCTTAAAAATTTTCGTCACTCCTGCCTCAGCGGCAGCCACCAACACAAGGGGAAGCACTGTGCCATCGGTCCTGGGCGGAGTCACCATGATGATTTCCTTAACCCCGGCCACCTTTGCCGGGAGGGCATTCATTAAAACAGAAGAGGGATAAGCAGCTGTGCCACCGGGAACATAAATCCCTACCCGTTCCAGCGGCCTGTAGATCTGTCCCAGCAGTTCCCCATCCTCCCCTGGTTGAAACCAGGTTTGAAAATGCTGTCGTGCATGAAATTCACTAATATTATCCCGGGCCAGGCGTAATGACTCTAAGAGATCAGGTGCTGTCGCGGCATATGCCTCCTTGATCTCATCCTCTGTCACCTGCATCTGAGCAGCACTCATATCAGCATGATCAAACCTTTTGGTCGCTGACCAAAACCCTTGATCCCCATACTCTTTGACCTGTTCAATAATCTCCCGCACCCCGGCCTCCAGATCTTCACCGCGGTGCTCCCGCTTCAGCAGCCGTGAGACCAGATCATCTTTGATCGATACCACCTTTAACATAAAACCGCACTCCATTCTGAGGTGACAGGGGGTGACAGGGGGACGGTTCTCTTGTCACCTTCTCTGCCACCAATAATAATTTAGATCCCCTGAAGATGCACGCTAACTAACAACTTTTCTTGATGGCTTCTATAAAAGGAACCAGCCTGTTATATTTAACACGGTAAGAAACCCTGTTCGCCACCAGTCTAGCAGTGGCTTCAGCAATCTCATCGATAGCTACCAAATTGTTCTCCTGAAGGGTTCTACCGGTGGAAACCAGGTCGATGATCACCTCGGCCAGTCCCACTAAAGGCGCTAATTCGATATTTCCGGATAGCTTAATGACCTCTCCAGGCAAACCCTTGCTGCGCAGGTAGGACTCCGCAACCCGCGGAAACTTGGTGGCCACCCGCAGCTGTCCGAAGTGTGAAAGGTATCCGGAAAGCCCATCTTTATATAATTCCAGCTTTGATGAGGGAACAGCCACCACAAATTTGCACTGCCCGAAACCCAAATCCGCCAGCTCACAGATGTCCTTCCCCTGTTCCAGGATCACATCTTTTCCTGCAATCCCCAGATCAGCTGCTCCATACTCTACGAAAGTAGGGACATCAGCGGTACGGCAGATCAGATAGCGCAGCCCCCTCTCCGGATCATTGTATACAAGACGACGTCCGTTTTCTTCCAGATCTAACCGCAAAATTCCTGCATCCCTTAAAATCCCGGCTACAAGCGGCAGCAGGCGCCCCTTGGGAAGTGCAAAAGTTATTCTATCCTGGGTCATGTTGATCTCTCCACTTTCTCTTCTGAATTCTCCATCACCAGTATGAAAGGAATCCCCTTGCGGGAGGCACAGGCTATGGCCTCCTGCCGCGGGCGTTCCGAAAGATCCACTTCCACAATAAAGCCATTTGCCCTCAACTCCCTCGCTTTTTTAACAACCTCATCGATGTTGTCCCCTGTAATAAAATAATCGGGAGTCTGTTCGTCAAAGGGCAGAGCCTGCTTTTCCAGAGCATCCAAAACCCTGTCCATGGTCAGGGCAAATCCTGTTGCCGGGCAGGGATACCCAAACTTAGCTAAAAGCTCATCATATCTACCGCCACCACAGAGAGGGTACCCAACCCCTTCTGCATAGCACTCAAATACAAGCCCCGTATAATATCCCAATACCCGCAGCAGGGTCGGGTCAATGTTTACCTGTTCGCAAAAACCATGGTCGGAAAGGATCTTCCACACGCGGCGTAGACTTGCCAATCCCCGCTTGGCGGGTTCATCCTGGATTAAACCTTCAAGCTGGCCAAAGACCTCAAGACCACCATGCAGGTAAGGCAAAGCGGCAACAGCCTTCTTTTTATCCCCTGAAAGCTGAGCTCCTGCCACCAGACCCTCCCATGTTACCAGATCCTTTTTGCTCAAGGCAATCTTTGCCTGTTCCTGTTCTGCAGCGGAAAAGCCTGCCCCCTTCAATACACCTGCCAGGACATCAACATGCCCTACCGTAATCCGGAAGTCCTCAACCCCTGCCAGCTTCAATGCTTCTGCTGCCAGGCTGATCACCTCGGCATCAGCATCAGGGCCTGCTGCCCCCACCAGTTCCACACCGGTCTGGTAATACTCCCGCTGCCGTCCGGCATGGCTTTCCCGCCGGTAGACATTGGCAAGATAACAAAACCTCTGGGGAAACTCCTGGTCTTGCAGGCGTGTGCTCACCAAACGGGCAATGGGTGTAGTCATATCAGGCCTCAACACCATGATCTGCCCGCGGTCGTCAATAAACCGGTAAAGCTGGTTGTGGAGCATATCTCCTAAAGCCGGAGCCAGCACTTCATAGTATTCAAAGGTGGGGGTTACCACCTCCTGGTAGCCCCAGGAGCTAAAGAGTCTTAACAATTTATCCTCCAAATGCCGTTTGCGACGCGCTTCCCCGGGCAAGAGATCCCGCACCCCACCCGGCATCAGAACCGTACCTGAGTTTTCCATGTGCTTCCCTGCTTTCATAAGCAGCAGCTTCAAACAGCCTGCTGTTAACTAATTTTTTCATTAATCATATCATAAATATTGCATTGAGAAAACGCAGATAACAGGATTTTCTAGAAAAACCAAAGGAAAGTGGATCAGGGGGACGGTTCTTCTGATCCACTTTTGGAAATATCATGAGAACAAAAGGGAATGATTCAACATTAACCTCATTTTTTGATTATTTCAGGATAGACGGATATGATTGGTATCATAGGAGGTACTATGAAAAACTGCCCCCTAATTTTGGCATAATTATAAACAATCGTTATAGATCACGATAGTAAATCTGGATCAAGAGAACCGTCCCCTTGATCCACTAGGGCGCCCTTATAGGAAGGGGATCATCGATTAACCCTGTGCGTTTGAGCTTACTTGTGACTTTAACATCAACTGCTACCTGTGGCAGCCAGGTATCCCTCCAGTCATCCTTCACCTTTCCCCAGACCTCCGGGTGTTCACGGTAGAGCTTATCCCCCAGCTGCAAAAAATCGCTGCGCAGTTCCTGTGAACGCCTTATAGCTGCCTCTACATCTCTTTTTACTGCCTTCTCCTTTTCTCGCTCCAGTATTCTCAGGGTTTCCGGCTTGCCGACCGCAAGCTCACTTTTCTCCACACATCAGACATAGCCTTCATCGTAGATGTTGATTTGGAATCTGATGTTGTCTTTGGAGATTACCGGTTTGACCCGAACCGACGACTTTTCGGTCACCAGTGAACCCAAGGTGCCCTGTGATGGGGGAGGTACTGTATAAATACCTCCCTGAATTTTCCCCGATACCCAGAGAACCCCTCGCGCCTCGTGTGGTCCCAGATAGCCTACCAGTTTAGCCCCCCGAAAAACGCCGGCTCCTTCAAATACTATTTCCTTCTTTTCCGCTGCAGCCTTATTGCCATCTTCATCCTTATCCTCAACACTTTCACCGGCTATTTTCTCCTGCATGGGCTCTACACTGACAGCAGATGCTATGGCATCAGTCCCCTCCATACTCATGCCATTCAAAAAATCACCCAGCTTAATTGGGTAATGGGTAGGAGCCAAACGATCCCGGCGGTCCATCAACATTTTGATGGCCATACCGGGCACCTTTTCCTGGACAGGTGCTCCCTTTAACAAAATCTCCTGGGCACTCCCTTTCGCAACTATAATCCAGATAGAGCGGCGCATTTCCCAATGGCGGGCGAAAAAATCCATGATATGGGATACCCCCTCTTTCCCTAGACTTTCTCCCAGCACAACAGCATCTAACTGCTTGAATCGCACTGCACGGGGGCTTTCCTGGCTAATTTTTGCCAGGGCATCCGGGAGAGTCCGTCCCTTAACACTCAATACAAACACAGGGGGTTCACCACCCCCACCTCCAGTGCCACCATTCTTGGCCAGCGCGCTAGGGTTGACGATCTGGAAGGAAACCAGCAGGTCACTGCCAGCGCGATCAACACCAACCACGGAAATAAACGACATTTTCTCAATTTCTACCCGACTCCAGCATCCGGAATAGCTGACAACCATCATACTAATCACTAATAATAACGAGATAACCCGCATTCTAATTCTGGTTAACTTTGTCTTCATTCTTCTTTCCACCTCCTGAAGAGCCTTGCCTTCTGGCCATGTTGGCTAAATACAGTAGCAATGTAGTACCTCCTACCACTATAATTGCAAATAAAGGAAAATAGCGAGACATATAGAGTGTAACCTCATTGGTACCCATCCAACCCACCATTGACAGAACTACCAAAATAATGGCATAGGGCAGCACTAAAGATCTGTAGTCTTTCAGGTTAAATGTCTGGGTAAAGGTCAAGACAGACACATAATAAAATGTCGCCACCTTTAAACCCACTGTTGCCACCCAGACTCCCACCACCAGGGACTCGATGCGCTCCTAAAAAACCCCCTATGCCTACGGTCTTGGCAAACTCGTAAGTGGGAAAAACCATGCGCGAGGTTTCCTCATGACCAAATAGACCGATCAGTATCCCCACATCTACCAGCATCGCCAAAGATATAATTAAACTAACAGGCACAACTAGTTGCCTGGCTTCATTTGGCTGTCGAAGAGAAGGGATCAACATCAATAAGATCGTCCCCTCAGCGAAGAAAGCAAAAAGAATGAAACTTGCTTGCAGTATGTTCGGAATAGGGTGCGTAAAAATCGGTTTTAAGTTTTCAAAATTCACCTCGGGTAACCCCATAGCCACAATAGCTACGGCAACTAGCATCGAAAGGGGAAAAACAATATCATTAACGCGAGTGAAAACCTCTAAGCCCAGATATGCCGCATAAGCAGCTATTAACACGATCAAAATATTGAACACAACCAGCGGTGTTTCCGGCATGGTTTCTGTAACCAGCAGTGAACCAAAAGAACGGACAAGATAAGCATTGGTATGAAGAAAAAACAGGGCAAAAATTATTGCCACGGCCCGTCCCAGCCATGGACCCAGAAGATCAATGCCGTACTCAACCATGTTTTTCCCTGGATGGCGCAGTCCAACGGAAACCACCAACATCCCAAATAACAAACCGAAAACTCCTGCTATCAGAACAGCAATCCAAGCATCCTGCCCTGCTTGTTTTGCCATGAGAGCAGGAGCAATCAATACCATGCTGGCTAAAATAGAGTTAGCTAACAAAAAGATAGCCTGGCGCTTGGATATTTTTCCTTGCTCAATGCTCATCCTTTTCCTCCATGTAGTCCTGCGGGTTCACCCGGTGCATAGCAGTTTTTCGCCTCAGGGTCCCGTTTCACCTGGGGTGAAGCAGTCTTTCCAGAGGAGCGAAAATAAATTCTATAGCCCGGGTGGGGTTGGGGAGCGGCAAACCAAGAACTAAAGCCAGCGCTAAGACCACACCGATCAGTAGAAAACCACCGAAAGCGATGAGTTCCCGCTTCATCTGCTCTTCCATTAACCTGGGTACTTCATAAACAGCTACCCCGATCCCAAGCAGCAGCACCAATAACACCCTAATAAACATCGTGTACTCCCCTTTTCCTATCACTGCTTATCACATTGAACCGGTCGGGGTATTTACCCCGCTTTCCAGTCTGTTTTGTGTTCTATCTTGGCCCAACAAATGAGCTGCACTTCCTACTCTTCGCCGCCTAGTTCAGCTTTCCGAACTCTCCTGTTCCCCCTGATCTCCCCCATCCTGTCCGGCAGGACCTTTCTGGGGTGGTTCCGGACGCTGCCCTGGCGCCTGTCTTCTGACATTGGGAGAGCGGAAGAGACGTGGCCTACGGTCCATCGCCCACCAGGGAGCGCGATAAAATACATCCTGCCATTCCCCGGATACTGCCGGTGTAATTGGGTAAAGGTACGGAACTCCGAAGGAACGAAGTGAGGCCATATGCAGCAGCAGGATCATAAAGCCAAAGAAAATTCCTACCAGGCCAAATGACCCAGCGAGCAAGAGCATAGGATAGCGCAAATACCTGATCGCAATCGATGCCGAATAATTGGGAATAAGGAAAGAAGCAATAGCCGTCAAAGCAACAATGATCACGATAAAGGGGCTGGCAATCCCGGCAGTAACTGCAGCCTGCCCTAAAACCAATGCTCCTACT
Source organism: Syntrophaceticus schinkii (assembly GCF_000946815.1). Classification (GTDB taxonomy): domain Bacteria; phylum Bacillota; class DSM-12270; order Thermacetogeniales; family Thermacetogeniaceae; genus Syntrophaceticus; species Syntrophaceticus schinkii. The sequence goes on from NZ_CDRZ01000246.1 coordinate 23,252, forward strand.
ACACCCACAGCCTGACCCACAGAGCGCGGCATACGGGTTCCCGCCTCCCGCAGCAGGTCAAAGGTAACCTCCATGATCAGGGCTTCCACAACAGCAGGAAAGGGCACCCCCTCCCGACCTGCTGCCATACTCAACGCCAGTGATCCAGGGAGCATTTCCTGGTGGAAAGTGGTTAAGGCAACATACAGTGATGGCAAAGACAGGGTTAAAATCAGTGCGAACCAGCGGAAAGGGCGGATGTAGTCATGTCCCTCATAGTAATCCTCTGGGGACTGCAGAAATTCACTAAATACAACAGGTACAATGAGCACAAAAGGTGTGGTATCGACAAAAATGGCTGCTCTACCCTCCAACAGAGCCCCGGCAACCTTGTCCGGCCTTTCCGTGCGGTCCAGCAGTGTAAAGGGTGTCCAATAGTTGTCTTTAATAAAGTCCTCCAGATACCCACTTTCCAAAATGGAATCTGTCTCTATGGATTCCAGGCGTTTTTTTACCTCTTTCACTGTTGCCGGATTGACTATACCTTCAATATAGGCGACACAAATATCAGTTTTGGTGATTGTACCGATTTGCAACATATCGAAGCGAAGATTAGGTGTTCTGATCCGGCGCCGCAGGAGGGCGGTGTTTATGCGGATGGTTTCCGTAAAACCGTCCCGGGGACCCCGGACAAAGGATTCCGCTTTTGGTTCTTCGACCGAGCGCGTCTTCCACCCCTTGACTTCGATGGCTAAAGCTTCTCAGAACCGTCGACAAAGAGGATCGCAAACCCTGCAAGCAGCAGGTCCAACAGCTTTCCCATCTCTACTTCCTCTTTGACACTGTAAAATGTGACCAGCCAGTTGAGGATTAAATCATAGGGGTTTTGGGGCAGCAGTTCCGGATCACCGTTTTCCAAGGTGCGCATAATAAAGGGCTTGAATATCGACTCGCTGATCGATGTACTATCAACAAGTCCATCAATAAAAACTAATGCAACCCGGATTTCCCTGTTGGATCCAAAGTGGAAATGGCGCACAACAAAATCGCTGGTTTCAGCAAACAATTTTTTCATTAGCTCTACATTGTAATCAAGATCGGAACGGACGTACTGCTTCAGAACCTCTTCAGACGGCTGCAGGCCCTGAAGCCGCGACTGCATCCTGCGCTTTTTAACCTCTGAGGGTTTTAAGGGCTTTTTAAGCGGGCGAAACATCAGGAATACTCACCACCTTCCCCATCTATAGCATGATCTATGCTTCCTGTTTTTATGTCACTTGCTACACTTAGACGCAAGTAGCGGTAGGGAAATAAGATCTGAGGCAACAATAATACTATTTTTTGATATACCTGCCCATTTTATGCCCTGGCTATTTATTTCTGAGGTGACATTAATAAACTTGCAACAGTTCCGGTAAAAAGGAAACCATAGATAATGGACACTTACAAGGAAATTAGAAGGGAAGAGGTTTATTAATGAAAAGAAAAACCGCCTTAATGTTAACTGCTACAGCTGCAGTAACCATAATAATACTTGGACCATTTCTATTTAGACCATTAATCAGTAAAGCTAGCAATGCACAGCAGACAGAGTTATCCAAAACAGTAAAAGAGATTTTTGATACCCGGGCGCTCGCTATTGTCAAAAAGTCCGCCAAAGATGCAGTGTTATCCAGTTATGACACAACTGAGAAACTCGGCCAGTGGGCGCATTCCCATGAAAAAGCAAAAATGGAGTTTGTCGGGTTATGGATGAAAAAGCGAGGAGTACGTTTTACAGAAGCCAGGTCCGTAATCCACATACCCTGGTCCGAACTAGAGGGAAATCATGCCGAACTGATTGTTCACCAGACCCTACAAGTAGGTTATGTCTACCCTGGCAGCACTACTGTAAACCGTTTCGGAATCGGCACTCGCCACTGGATAAAAATGAAACGAAAAAAGGGAAAATGGCTCATCTGCCAGGACTTTTATACTGACGGTTTAGGTGATGATTCACTGGCACCTGAACCAAAACCAGCAGATGGTAGACCACCTCAAGGACCACCAATCAAGCGAACTACTCCAAAGATGGCAGCGGATATCTACGACCGCGAAAGATCTGTACATTATGCTGATAAGTACGCTGGCCTGGCATGGGGGGCAGGAAACAATCACCAGTATAACCCCCAATATGGTAATTTGAGCGCTATAGGCGGGGACTGCACTAATTTTGTATCGCAGTGCCTGTCAGACAAAAACGGCGGCAATCTACCTTTAGATGGAGGCTGGTTTTACCATTTCGACCAGGATGGTTTTTCTGGCAGCCAAGCCTGGGTAAGGGCTCAAAATTTCTGTGATTGGGTTCAATACAGCGGCCGCGGAACGTTGGTGGCCAGCGGCACCTTCCCGGAACTGATCAGTCCCACAAAAAAATACCCCAGAGGGGCTGTACTGGAACTGAATATAGGAGATGTAATCGGTTACGGGCTAAATGGTGAGATAGAGCATGTCGCAATTATAGTCGGGTGGGATTCGCAAGGGTACCCCCTGGTCAATTCCCATACTGTGGACCGCTATCACTGTCCCTGGGATATGGGGTACGACAAAAAAACGATCTTCCACCTCTTTCAGATTAATGGCTAATTAACGATGTAACACCAGGGAACTGTTCATCATATTATGATAAAAACGGGAGGGAGGAACCGGTATGTCCGATAACCCTGAAACCATTAATAATGTCGAAGCAAAGGCATTTAACCCATTTCAAAATTTTATAGGCAGGCTTGATAAAGATTTTCAATGCAAAGTAGTGAACGTTGAGTTCTCCTGCGGAGAATGCTGTAAAAAGGCTGTAGGGGGAATCCTGACCCTGATTGGACGAGATTTTATTGAGCTGACGTCTGATAATTCTTTTGAGGTATTAACATTTATACCAGGGGTAGCTACTCCATTTAGAGAAAGGGTCCGGGTCATTATAATACCTCTGGATCGGGTATGTAGTGTAGAAAGGCCATGTCCACATAAAAAACACGAAGACCACAAAGATTCTTGTTAGCCCTATGAGCGTATGGACCCCCTATGTCACCGCTACTGAAAACCCTTGTCATACAAAAATGAATCACTATGGAGCCGGGTAATAAGCAAATCAGGTTTAAGGGTAAAGGGCAGCCCTGCAAGCTGCCCACATCTGATACCTTGCTCAGGCAACTTTTACGAGTTGAGCCCACGGAAATCCCGTGGGCTCAACATTTTAGTCGTTAGTGGTTGGTCGTTAGTGGTTAGATTTCGTTGTTCGGAGTTCGGTCAAGACATGGGTAACACAAATGGTTCAACACATAGGTAACACTCCGGTAATACTCCATTATAATTTTAGATGAAATAATCTTAAGGAGCATCTAACGCCAAATTTTTTCCAATGACTAATGACTAACGACCAACCACCAACCACTACTACAGCATGTGATTGCCGTTGATCACCAGGCCGAAGCGGCAGTTGAGGAAATTGGCTGCTCTACGGCAAAGAAGCATTTTCACCATAAATATTTCGAAATATTCCATAACTGAGCAAATAGATGTATCGATCTTCAGGTTCATAATGATCTCCCGCTTCTCTGGGTCAGCGGTAAGGAAAGATTCCCGCGCAGCGTAATTGACGCGGTCACGGGTGGTGAAAGTGGCCTCATCTTCTTTGCGCACTCTGGTGTAATGGACATTGGATTTATCCGCCAGGATAACCGCTGCCGCCACATTGCTCACAGCAAAACCTGACCTTTCCTCGTGATTGCCGATCGCAGCAATTACAACAGCGATCTCCTCTGCAGGCATCCCCATGCGCATCAGGAGGTGAAAAGCCATCAGAGCTCCGCTCCGTCCGTGTTCATACCTGTTGACTACATTGCCTATGTCATGCATATACCCGGCGATGGCCGCCAGTTCAGCCTCTCGCTCCGGGTAGTCGAGTATCTTCAGGATGCGGTAGCTGAGATTGGCCACATGGTGGGCATGCTCTTCATCATGGGTGATGGCCAGCATTGTCGCCAGGTACTCATGTACCTTTTTCATGAGCACCTCTACATCCGGATTGTGCTGAACATCCTCAAGCCGGATCACAAATTTTCAACCCCTTTTTTAAAGCCCGGTGGGCGATGTCTCGTCGATAGTGCATCCCTTCAAAATGGATCTTCTCCACTCCGGCATAGACACTCTGCACCGCTTCCGCGATTGTGGTGCCAAAGCCTGTAACCCCGAGCACCCTTCCCCCATCGGTTACCAACTGCTCCCCTGTCAGTGCTGTTCCCGCATGAAAGTCCAGGACATTCGGGGGCAATTCATCTAACCCGGTTATCACTTTGCCCTTTGCATAGGAACCTGGATAACCCCCTGACGCCATAACCACACAGACAGCAGCACGGGGATCCCACTCCAGCTGTACATCATCAAGCCGCTCATCCACAACCGCCTCCATCACTTCAAAGAGATCAGTTTTCAGGCGCGGTATCACTACCTGTGTTTCCGGGTCACCAAAGCGGCAGTTGAACTCCAACACATAGGGGCCTTTTTTGGTGAGCATCAAACCTGCATAAATTACCCCTTTGTACTGAATCCCATCAGCCGCCAAACCATTGATGACCGGCTCCAATACATCTCGCAAAACCTGTGCATGGAGATCCTCAGTGTAAACAGGGGGAGGAGAATAGGCACCCATGCCACCTGTATTGGGACCCTGATCACAGTCATAAGCTCGTTTATGGTCCTGGGAAGCTGCCAGGGGTATGATGGTTTTGCCATCGGTGAAGGCGAGCACACTTACCTCCTCACCTTCCAGGAGTTCCTCTACCAAAAGTGAGCTGCCCGCTTCCCCAAAAGAGCGTTTTTCCATAATAAGCCTCACTGCGTCTTCCGCTTCTGCGGTGTCTTTAGCGATGATTACACCTTTTCCCGCAGCCAGCCCATCAGCTTTCACCACACAGGGGCCACCCAGTTCCCTCACAAAGCTGAGAGCCTTGTCAGAGTCCTGAAATACTTTATAGGCAGCAGTGGGTACTCCGTATTTGACCATCACATCTTTAGCAAAGAGTTTGCTCCCTTCCAAAAGAGCTGCTTTAGCCTGGGGGCCGAATAGCTTGAGACCCCGGGAAGCGAAGAGGTCCCCGATACCTGCCACCAGGGGGACTTCCGGCCCTGCAACGGTCAGGTCAATTCTTTCCTTCTCTGCAAAATCCGCCAAACCCTTGATATCTTCAGCAGCAATGGGGATGCACTCCGCATCCCGAGCAATACCCCCATTCCCAGGGGCACAGTATATCTTATCCACCCGCGGGCTCTTCTTTAGCTTCCAGACAAGGGTGTGCTCTCGCCCACCCCCACCCCACAACCAGAATCTTCATCATTTACCTCCTCACAACCTGTGACATAACCTGCCTGTCTAACCAGGGCAAGGCTTGCTTTATTGCTTTTAACAAAGTGTCAAACTGTACGGTTTAGCGTCATTCCTATGCTGCCCGATGCAGTTTTCCCCGCTTCCCACATCTCAATTTTGACAGGGGAACGGTTCTATTGTCACCTTTTACTGACTTTGGCTCCGTTTTCACTCAGGTATCACCGCTTAGGTAATTGGTGTCTGCTCGCATAATAGATGCCGGAGTTTGGAGGAATGCAACAAAAGCCATCCCCTGTGCACCTTCCTCTGTGCACCCTGAGCCGGATGTCAGAACCTGAAAACCTGACAAAATGACATTCTTCTTGTCAATCGTGACAAAAGGACCGTCCCCGTAACGGTTACCCGTAACGGTTAACGGTTAGTGTTTAAAGTGGCGTCTCCCGGTGAAAACCATAGCCACTCCTGCCGCATCTGCAGCAGCAATAACCTCCTCATCCCGGATGGAGCCGCCTGGCTGGATCAAAGCTGTGACACCGCTCTTGGCTGCATATTCGATGGTATCAGGAAAGGGTAAGAACCCGTCAGAAGCCATGACCGAACCCTCAGCCTTCTTGCCGGCCTTGGCTAGAGCGATCCGGGCAGCAGCCACACGGCCTCACCCTGTCCACCAGCCCGATCCCTATGGTCTGCCTCTCCTTTGCTCATCACCAATTCCATTGGAAGACACATGCTTCGTCACAATCCAGGAGAAAATCCAGGTCATCCCATTCATCTTCAGATTCGGTT
>NZ_CDRZ01000247.1 GCF_000946815.1 Syntrophaceticus schinkii
GCCCATTCGCATACAGCCCATCTAAGAAGTAGTGTAAGCCGCAGCCTTGGGAATTCTTTTTTAAGCTGTGTAGCCAAGCGATAAAACGCCTTTAACTCGCAGTCCTGTTTCCACTCTTTCATCACTTTCTATTTTCTCTAGTTCTGTATCGTTTTCCAAGAACTCACTCATCAGCGGTAAAACCATGCCGTTGGAGAGGATTAAAACTGCTTCTAGAACATAGGCGTAATACTGATGGTGTTCACCATCTTTGCCTTGAACCCTGCGGTGGGGATAACATTCATCCCAGCATTGGTCCATCACGTATTTTTGTGTTCCGTCTACTGCCACAAGGTAACGTTTTTGATGCAGCAGGTTTTTAAATTTTTTTCTTGTAGATCAAATGCCTTAACATGTCGATGTAAGCAATTTCGATTTGGTCTACATCCATCTTTTCCAATAAGCGACACAGGGTATCCTGGTGCGGCATGTCTGTTAATTCCGGAAAAACTGCTTGCAGGTGTTTAAGTAACCGCGGTCCGGTCATCTCCTGATTCGTTTCTCGCCTAGAGGGCATTTGAAACACAAACATCAGAATTCCATAGATCATCATTATTGTCATTTGATGCTTAACTTTCTTTGGACTCCGCGGATCAGGTATTCTTGCTAATTTATGAAGCAGCCCAGGCAGCAGTTGCCTGTATACGTCTAGTATCTTTTCAGTTCTTTGCTGAATATCTTCTTGTTCTTCATCCTCTGTTTTATATTGCTTTTGCGGTTAGGAAGCGTGAAGGTGGGAGGATATTGCCTCCCCTGTCTTTTTTGTTCTTCCCTGAGATCTCGTTGTTTTCTTCTCCGCTCCTGGCGTGTTGGACGGATCTGTGTTGGATGGACGGGTTTACTCATGAGCCGTCTCCCCCTTTAGTTGGGAGCGGAAATCGGCTGCCAAGGGATAGACATAGATATCCTTGGGGGTGAGCAACCTTTTTGTATGACGGTCCATCCGGCCGCGCCCAGCGGTCTTCCCAAGGTAGATCCAGTTTGCTGCCTGGTAACAGGTGCCCCGGTATTTCTTTGGATTAACGAAAGTTTCCAATAATACCGGGCTGTAACCGTATCGCTTCTGCCAGTCGCTCCTGATTCGCTTTGCCGCTAAGGATAAGGATTTGCTGGCCAGGTTTTTTACGCAGACCCAGGGAAAGATCAGAAAACGGGTGTTGTTTACGACTAGGTTTAATCGCAGGCTGCGGTCTATCTGGGTCCAGCCAATCCATTCGTCACGTGCTGTCAACGCCCAGGCTGCTGCCGCAAATAAAAGACATCCCAATGGTTTTCTCTTGTCCCTGTGGTGATGAAGTAGCGCTGATGGGCACCAAAGGGTCGCTTGTAGCCTAGGGTATGGTAACGATGAACATATTCGTTCCATAATCTAATGCCGTCTCGACTTCTTACCAGTTCTAACCCGATGGGCTCAAAATCGCTCACGCTTCCCTCTATCAACTGAGCAGGCCTCGTGTGTACCCCAAACTCAATCCGATCCCGGTTGTCGTGAATCTTATCTTCTTGTTTGGCTGGTAGGGTAATTGACCCCTTTTCTTCAAGTTTCTTTAAAAGCTGTAGGCATGAAGCTGTCTTGTTCCGACCATTCGGTGTTACCCAATCTAAGTTCTCACAGACCGTATTTGCTAGCTCGGTAAGGCTTAGTTTCGGAAACATGCGTATTATTTCCTTAACATCTTGCAGTTCCTGTTCGGTGAAATATCTGCCGCTTACCAAGACTTGGTTGTCGTATTGTTTTGTCATAGTGCAGGCCCCCTTTGATAATAACCCACACTATTGTCTCATAATTAATTACCGCTGTCCAGTTCCTTTTTCGATAAAATATTTCTTCTAGTCTCTGGAAACCTTGTCGGGCATAGTAGTTAGAGGCTATGCGTCAGTTCTGGGTGAGACGCGGGGACGGTTCTCGCGTCTCACCCTCGCGTCTCACCGGGATATGCGCGTGCAAGGGGGACGGTTCCTGGTGCATTTCTGTCACGTGCAAGATGCAAGGGGGACAATTTGGTGATTCAGGTTACTGTTACCATTTAGCTAGATTTGTCTATACAAGTTTCCCGTCCAGGTACTATCTGCGATTGTCACCAAATGGCCAGATCCGTATACAGTTAAAGTACCATAAGAACCGGGCTGCCTGGCATCAGGCAGCCCGTAATCTGTCTTGAGTCCCCTGTCACCCTTGTTTCGTTAACAAATCCCTGCCCCCTTTGTTTCGTTAGCAGTTATTCAGCCTCTTTGCTAGATAATCTTCGTAGGCGGACATGTCGAAGTGGCCATGGCCGCTCAAGCCGAAGAGGATAACTTTTTCTTCCCCCGCATCCCGTGCTTGTAATGCCTCCACTATTGCTGCATGAATAGCGTGAGCAGATTCGGGAGCAGGGAGAATTCCTTCACTCCTGGCGAAGGTGATCGCGCTTTGAAAAACATCTGTTTGAGGATATGCCTGTGCCTCGATCACCCTGTTGTTGTGCAAACTGCTGATAATGGGTGATGCTCCGTGATAACGCAGTCCGCCGGCGTGGATTCCTGGAGGTGTAAACTGGTGCCCCAGTGTATACATTTTTAATAAAGGTGTTAAACCGGCGGTATCACAGTAATCGTATCTGTACTCCCCATTGGTGAGTGTAGGACATGATAAGGGCTCAACAGCTATAATACGCATCGCTTTCCCCTCAAACTTATCCCGGACAAAAGGAGCTATCAGGCCTCCGAAATTGCTTCCTCCCCCATGGCAGCCGATGACTATGTCCGGGAGGCCCCCCACCTTCTCCATCTGTGCTTTGGCTTCCTGCCCGACCACCGATTGGTGTAGCAAGACATGGTTTAACACACTGCCCAGGGAATAGTTTGTATCCGGGCATTGGACAGCCTCCTCAACAGCCTCACTGATGGCAGTTCCCAGGGTACCCGGAGTATCAGGCTGTTCTGCCAGAACCCTTCTCCCGGCCTCGGTTTCCTGGCTGGGACTGGATATAACCTGAGCACCGTAAGCCTCCATAAAAGATCTTCTATATGGCTTTTGATTGTAGCTGACACGCACCATGTAGACCTTGCACTCCAAGCCGAAAAATTGACAGGCGATACCAAGAGCACTCCCCCACTGCCCGGCGCCTGTTTCCGTTGTCAGGCGTTTGATACCGGCCTTCTTATTGTAATAAGCTTGCGGCACAGCAGTGTTCAGCTTATGGCTTCCGGCAGGACTGGTACCCTCATATTTGTAGTAGATCTGTGCAGTTGTCTTTAACTCTTCTTCCAATTTCAGGGCACGATAAAGGGGTGTGGGTCTCCAGGAGCGGTAGATATCCATCACTTCACCAGGGATATCGATATAGCGCTCCTGAGTCATCTCCTGGGCAATCAGATCAGCCGGAAAGATAGCAGCAAGGTCACCTGGCTCGTAAGTGGGTTACGGGTGAACGGGGATGTAAGGGGGGTGGCAGTGGTACAGGCAGGTCTGCCTGCAGATTATACCATACCTGTGGGATCTCGCGCTCATCTAGCACGACTCTTCTCAGACTCATCTCAACTCATCTCTCCTCTGCAAAAAATATTTAATTAAAACCCATCTTAAACAGAGAACTGCATTTTGTCAAGAAATATCTTGGGTGACATGGGGGGTGACAGGGGGGACGGGGTCATGTCATCTTAGATGACATGACCCCCGTCCCCCTGTCACCTGCGTCCCCCTGTCACCTGTCACCTCCCAGCGGCCGCAGCGGTCACCCCACCTGGCAAGGAGGTCCTGATCCTGTTTGATTTCGATGATCTCGCAGGCATTTGGGCACTTCGGACAGATAAAGCTGCTGTTCTGAAAATCTACAGCTGTGACACCAAAGCCGCGAAACCTCGTTTTGCCACCATTTTCAACTATATGGTCACGAGCCAGCAGAGCCGCTCCAAAGGCCCCCATAACATTGAAGTGCCGGGGAATGATGATCTCAGTCTGCAGGGCATCTTCAAAAGCCGCCCGTATACCGGCATTAGCAGCAACACCACCCTGAAAGACTACAGGCGGATTGATGTCCATCCCTTTACCGATATTATTGAGATAGTTGCGCACCAAGGCCTCACAGAGGCCGGCAACAATATCTGATAGTGCATATCCCATCTGCTGTTTGTGAATCATATCTGATTCGGCAAAAACAGTACAGCGCCCAGCTATGCGCACAGGGTTTTTAGCCTCCAGGGCGATATCCCCAAAGTCTTCGATGGACAGATTGAGGCGATTGGCCTGCTGGTCCAAAAAAGAACCGGTTCCAGCGGCACAAACTGTGTTCATGGCGAAATCAACCACAATCCCGTTTCTCAAGATGATGATCTTCGAGTCCTGCCCCCCGATCTCGATAACTGTTCGCACTCCGGGAACCTCACGCAGTGCAGCCACAGCATGGGAGGTGATTTCGTTCTTCACAATATCTGCTCCTATGAGGACCCCCGCAAGGGAGCGCGCACTTCCTGTGGTTCCGGCACCACAAATGCGGTCAGCTGATGACAGACGCTCCTCCATCAAGGCCAACCCCTGCTGCACAACAGCTATGGGCTGTCCTTGAGTGCGCAGGTAAAGAGGTGATAAGTAAAGTTCTCCCTCGGGGTCAATTAAAACTAGATTTGTACTGACCGATCCAACATCGATTCCCAAAAATAAGTCCACCTTATAACACACCTTCCTTGTTTCGACTATAAGCAGCGATGAGATCGATAAATGCCTCCAGCCTCGTCTGAATCCCGGCCTCCCCTGAGAGCTCATCCAGGTAAAAGGTGAGCAGGGGCATATCATAATCCTTAGAAATAGCAGGAAAAACTGAATGGGCGACGATCTCCGGCATACAAGTTAAGGGTGCCAGCTGAATCACACCATCATAGTTCCGCTGAGCAAAACCAACAGTACACCCCCACCGTCTCCTTACCGTGCCCCCCCACAAACGGAATTCAAATAAGGGGCAGCCAGCTGCTTGTCGTGAACGCATTCATGCCTTATCCGCAACAGACCTCCCAACAGATGCTCATTGATCCAGGCACTCAACCAGATGCTTCTGGTTACTTCCACACCTAAAAGACCCAGGCGTTTCTCGATGTCATAATTGGCAAAGGGTTCGAGCACAGTAAAGATCTCACCCACCAAACCGACACGCAGGGGTTCCCTGGAATGCTGGGGCATCGTTTCAGCTCGTATTAAGAAGCCCCGAACCACCTGCTGTACTTTCTTGCGGTTATCAGCACCATCGATCTCCTGTAGGGCCTCCCTGAAATAACTTTCCAGCTTTTGCGGCTCAGTGACCCGGGGGCGAAGATGAAGCAGTTTTTCTTCTATGGTGTCAACTGCTCTAGCCTTGCACCAGGCAAATCTGACCGCTTTGATCATCTGCCACCAGGAAAGATCCCCGATCAGATAGCGGATCTTATCCTTTACTTCACGGAAACTGACATCAGGCGGCTCCAACACAACCATTTCCATTTCGATACCGAGATCACTTAGGATCTGCTGCTGCACCTGGGCATAGTAACCGAAACGGCAGGGGCCTACACCACCGGCCATTAAAATGGTATCTGCACCCATTTCCTTTGCTTCCAGGTAGTTTCCCATATTTAATTTAAAGGGAAAACAGGCAAACTCAGGTGAATGCCTCACCCCCAATTCCACTGTCCGCCTGGAGGTAGGCGGTGGCAAAACTACATCCAAGCCGAGGCCTGTCAGAAGCGCCCTGATCACTATATAAAGATGCCCCATATGGGGATATGTAATTCTCATGCCTTTTGCCTCCGTTTGATCATTTCTGTAAACGCCTCCAGACGGGTAAGCATACCCGCCTCTCCCGTATGCTCGTCAATGGTAAGCATCATGAGGGGAAGATCATCCCGCTGTTTAGCCCACCTGGCTACCATCTCCTCAATCAGGGCTTCAGGCCCGCAGCCGAAGGAGGTCAGATAGATCAAGCCATCCAACCGCCTGTTCTGATAAAAGTTGAGAGCAGAACCGATCATCCTTTTACCCAGTGTCCAAAACAGCCTTTTTGGAAGCTTATTGGACTTTTCCTCGATTTCATGATCGGTTAAGGATTCGGGTGTCACCACAGAGACCCCCAGGCCATACAGCTTTTTGATCAGATTCATGCTGATATAAGGGTCATAGAGGTTATACGGATGTCCGAGCAGTCCTATCTTTAACATTTGATCTGGTTGTGAAGCAGCTGCTACCTCAGATACATCAGACACATCAATATCTTCTAAAGCCTGCGGTAGCAGCATCCCTGCAGTCAACCGCTCTCTGAACCGGTTTTGTGCCTGTAAGGCTACCTTAATGGAGCTATCCACCAACTGTTTATCTCTGGATAAAAATGCTTCCGACTTCTCGGAAACAATCCTCCCAGCACTGGATAGAATCCCCGTTTATGCCTGCATCCACAACAGTATCGACCAGGACAGGCAGGTTGTTCAGGCGCGCCCTGAGCATATCGGGAAGCCCCATAAACTTGGGGCAGATGTAAGCCTTTGGTTCAACTCGCGTGATCCGCGGCACAAAAAGATAGTCCACCTGATCTGCAATAGCTGTCACATGTCCAAAAAACACCTTGACCGGCAGACAGGCCTCACTCAAAGTAGTCTCAATTCCATTGTCTAAAATGGCTTTGTTGGTCTCCGGAGATAGAACCGCCTCTAAACCCATACTGTTAAAAAATGCCCGCCAGAGCGGGTAGTAGTAATAATAAAATAAAGCACGGGGAATTCCTATTTTGACCATATCATCCAACCTTTGTTCCACAACTTATTTCTCATTGCTAATCGGTATTATGCCCAATAATCCGTATTTGAAAAGCCTGAAGTGGTCCCGTTTAAAAACCACGAGTCAGCAACTAACTGCGTGGGTTAAAGAGCACCGCGGTAACATAGCCAAAAATCACCGCTGTAGCAATACCAACAGCTGTAGCCTCTACCCCTCCGGTAAAAGCACCCAGGAGGCCTTTCTGTTGGACAGCGCGGATGGCTCCCTGGGCAAGAGTGTGCCCAAACCCGGATAACGGTATGGTTGCTCCCGCCCCTGCAAAATCCACCAGGGGCTGATAGAGACCAAAGGCACTTAAAATTGCTCCCGCAGTGACAAAACCGACAAGTATATGTGCGGGTGTTATGGATGACCTTGTCAGATCCATCCAGAGTTGGCCGATCACACAGATGAGGCCACCTACAATAAAAGCTATCAAAAAGCTCAGCGAGTCCACCCCCCTTTCAGAAACACGGTAGAAAAGAATACAAACAGCGCAACCCCACCCCCTTAACCTGCGGAAATTGCAACTGAAGCAGGGAAGGCGAAGCTTCATTATCCAGGCGGCCAGCTCTAACCGGTAACCGCGACAGCATGCGCAATAGCGGGAATTGATTCCCCCTGCTGGGAAATGATCGGGCTCATCAGGGCACCGGTAGCAACAAGGAGAAGATTTTGATACTGCTTTTCCCTGAGTTTTTGTAACAACAAGCCTGTAAAAACTGCTGCCGCACAGCCACAGCCGCTGCCGCCGGCATGCATATCCTGCTTGCCGGTGTCATAGATCAAGAGCCCACAGTCCTGCAGTTTTTCTTCAAGATCTAACCCACGCTGTTTAAGCAAATCCACCAATGCTGCCTGTCCTACACTGCCCAGATCCCCGGTCACAATTAGATCATAGGAATCAGAATTCGTTTCAGTATCTTGAAAATGCGTCAAAATAGTGTCCGCCGCTGCCGGGGCCATCGCCGCCCCCATGTTATGTACATCTGAAACTCCCATATCCACCACTTTCCCAACGGTCCCCCTGTTCACGCGCGGCCCTTCCCCCTGCATCTCCAGAACTAATGCCCCACTTGCAGTAGTCGTCCACTGGGCAGTAGCCAACCGCTGTACCCCCTGTTCCACCGGATGGCGAAACTGTCTCTCCGCGCTGAGATGGTGGCTGGATGAGCTCAGGAGAACACGTTGCGCAAATCCTCCATCTATCAGTATGCTTCCCAGAAGAAGGGCCTCTACAAAAGTAGAACAGGCACCGTACAAGCCGAAAAAAGGGATTTCCAATCCACGTGCGGCATAGTTGGAACTAATAATCTGGTTTAGCAGATCACCGGCTAAAAAGAAGTCAACATCCTGAGTCTGCAACGCTATCTTCTGCAGAGCCAGCTTAGCGCTCTCCTCTAACATCTTGCATTCGGCCATCTCCCAGGATTTCTCACCAAAAAGCGGATCATCAAGAATCCAGTCAAAGCCCGAGGCCAATGGCCCTTCGCCTTCCTCGGGTCCAACTATATTCGCCCCAGAGGTGATTACAGGCGGTTGAGAAAAATTAATAGACTGCTGTCCACACTTTTTTCCCATTACGATCACCCTATTGCAACAAAAAATAGATGATTCCGATGATACTGGAAATGAGCGTTCCATAGACAAGCACAGGCCCGGCGACGGTGAAAAGCCTCGCTCCCACCCCGAAAACAAAGCCCTCCCTTTTATGATCCATAGCAGGTGCCACAATGGAGTTAGCAAACCCGGTAATGGGGACAATAGAACCCGCGCCACCGATTCTACCGATTTCATCATACACACCAATACCTGTTAAAAACGCCCCCAATACAACCATGCTCCCCACTGTAATTGCAGCAGCATCAATTTCTCCGAAGCCCTGTGCCAGATAAAGGGTCATGAACAACTGCCCGATAAGACAGATCGTCCCCCCCCACCAAAAAAGAGTAAAAACAGTTTTTAACAATATTATGCTTTGGCTTGATCTCATCTACCAACAGCCTGTACTCTTCCTGCCGCCCTTCTTGCTCTTGCTGCTGCTCCACATTCCCTTTCATCAGTTTGCTCACCTCCTGAAAAGCGGATCAGGGATCAGGAGGAGATCAGAGGGACGGTTCTCTTGATCTCTTTTGTTCCAAAAACCAACACCTAGTCGCCAGCCATCAGACAGAGGGCGGTTCTTCTGATCTACTTTTAAGGTAACTAGATCCGTTTTTCTTTCCCTTTTTCCAACGACCAACAAGCAATTACTACCCACCAAACTACCAACGACCAATCCGAAAAACAGAAATTAGAGACCGGAAGTCAGAAGTTTGAAGTGCGGGCTCCAGGGTCGATCCCCCTTGCACGCAGAAATGCGCCGGGAAGCGTCCCCAATGCACCAATTAAGGGCTACTCTTTATAAGCAACTCTGACATTTGCCTTATACTCAAAAATCTTGCCATCGCGGACACCGGCTGTAAGGTTCGCAACTTCCACACCGGTGATATTGCCAGCACTTTGAGAGGCCTGTTCAACCGCTCCCTTAACTGCATCATCCCAACTGGTATTGGATTCACCGACAAGATCCATTACTTTAACAACCAAAACTAGCCATCTCCTTTTAAATTTTACTGTTATTATTACCTCCCTTCTGGTAAATATACTCAAAAAAAAAAGAACCCGGGTAATTTAACCCGGGTCAACGCAGGTATTCTCGTAGTTTGCTAACCGCTCTTTGCTCCAGACGGGAAACCTGAACCTGTGATAATCCCATCAGTTCACCCACTTCTGTTTGGGTTTTATCCTGAAAGTACCGCATTAAAATGATCTGTTGTTCACGCTCCGGAAGATACCCTAGAGCATCAGTCAGATCAATCCTCTCCAACCACCCAGTCTCTTCTTCATGATCGGAGAGGTAGTCGATCAGCTCAGAAGAATCTTGTCCCTCCTGGCCAACGCTTTCAAAAATAGAAATGGGGAGCTGTGCTGCTTCAATGGCCAGGACGACATCTTCATTATCCATACCCAAGTCCTCGGCAATCTCTGCAACAGTAGGCTCCCGTCCGAATTTTCGCATCAGGTTCTCCCTGGACTGCTTCACACGAATTGCCTTTTCCTTCATCGCCCTGGTAATCTTGACCGGATGATCATCCTCAGGAAACGGCGGATCTCTCCGATGATCATCGGTACTGCATAAGTAGAAAACTTGACTTTGAAAGTGGGGTCGAAGTTGTCTATTGCCTTGATCAGCCCGATAACCCCTATCTGAAAAAGGTCCTCATCATCATGACCGCGTCCCTCAAAGCGCTTGATAATATTGAACACCAGGCGGTAATTGCAGTTGACCAGCTTTTCTCTCGCCTCTTGGTCACCCTGGCGGGATCTCTCCAGCAACTGCTGTGTCTCCTCATCCTTGAGGAGAGGAAAACGAGGCAAACTCATGTCTTGCAATCCCATTAGATCCGCCTCTTAAGTTTCAGCATGAATTTCACCGGGCAAATTTTTGCGCAGTATTACCCTTGTACCCTGCCCTGCTTCTGAGGCCACATCTACCTCATCCATAAAGGAGCGCATGAAAACAAACCCCAAGCCCATCCTTTCCGGGTCACTGCTTGTGGACTGCAGGGCTTCTTCAATGTCCTCGATACCTTTTCCCTCATCCTCGATCACAATTTCCAAGCTATTATCAAAAAGGGTTGCAGTTAAAGTGATCACACCATCCGGTTCGTTCTGATAACCATGAGTGATAGCATTGGAAACCGCTTCTGATACCGCAACCTTGATCTCCTCAAGATCGCTGACATTGTAATCAACCTCAGAGGCAAAGGCAGCCACAGCAACCCGCGCCAACCTAACATTCCCGGGCAAACTCAATAATTCCAGTTTCATGCGGTTACGCATTTTCATTTCACCCCACCCCCCTGCCAAGAAACCTCAGGGCCTGCGATGTCGTAGGATATACCGGAATAAGGCGCATAATCCCAGATAGCTCCAGGATCTTTGTAATCCTGGGATTTGCGTTGGAGATGGCCACTTTCCCCCCACTTTCCTTTGCTTTCCGGTATCTGCCCAGGATAACCCCCAATCCGGAACTATCGATAAAAGTAACCTTCTCCAAATCAAAGAGAATATCTTTGGCTCCTTCTGTCCGGACTTTCTCATCGATCTCCTGGCGGCAGTAATCCGCCGCACCCAGGTCAAATTCTCCGCAGAGTTTGATTAGCATTATATTTCCCAACTTTATTAAATCCAGGCCCAAGGATCAAACCTCCCCTGTTTTTGCATTTAATTCGTCATCAGCGATGAAAACTCCTGCTAATTTATGGCATAAAAAATCCCCTCATTTGCGGTGAAGGGATTTGATCAGGATTACTCAGCAGGTCAGCAATAACTGTAATCCCCTCACCTGTAAGGCTGCCATGTGAAGGGATTTTATAACTTCCAGGTTAACTCGCTATTGATCTAAAGCTCTTTTTTAACAGGCGCCAAAAGCTTCCCCTGGAAATATCTCTCTGTGCCACAAGGGGAACCTTCTCACTGGTTTTACCATCAACGATGATCTTTAATTCGCCCACAGGATCCCCCTGGCTCACAGGAGCAGAGAGGAATGGTAAAAGTACGATTTCTGTTTTCATTTTTTTGTCTTCACCTTTTGGCATCAATATGCCGGCACCTTCAGGTGCAATAACCCCAACATGATCCATAGTTCCTTTACCAACACGAAGCTCTCCGACCACCTCTCCCGGCTTAACCAACTGCCTGAAGGCAAAGTTAGCGAAACCCCAGTTATACAGTTTCATTGACTCCTCAAAGTGGCCGCCAATTTTGGGAACACCGAAAACACAGCAAATCAGCCGCAGATCATCACGCTTTACTGTAGATGCAAGACAGTAATTTGCTTCTGTTGTCCAGCCGGTTTTAAAACCATCTGTACCGTCGTACCACCAGAGGAGTTTGTTTGTATTGTCCAGTTTTGTTTTTCCGCCACGCAGCTTGTGATAGTGTTTGATGCTGGTCAATTCCAGGAATTCCGGGCACTGAGCAGCCTCCCGACAGAGCACAGCCATATCATAGGCAGATGTGTAATGACCCTTGGCAGGAAGGCCGTGGGCATTAACAAAACGGGTGTTTTTTAGTCCCAGATCCTTGACCTTCTGGTTCATAAGACCCACAAAGGCTTTTTCACTCCCGGCGATGTGTTCAGCTACTGCCACACAAGCATCATTGGCCGAGCCCACTGAAATAGCGATCATCATCTCCTTGAAGGACATTTCCTCCCCGGGTTCCAGCCAGATCTCCTGACCCCCCCATTTCCCAGGCAGCTTCGCTGGTTACAACACGGTCATTCCACTTCACTTTACCATTTTTCAGTGCATCTATTGCTACCAGGAGAGTGGCTACTTTCGTCACACTTGCCGGAGCTCTCCGTTGATGAGGGTTTTTCTCGTAGATGATTTTTCCGGTGTGAGCTTCCATGAGCAGAGCAGAAGGGGATTCCGTTTCCGGAGTTACACTACCCCAGGCAAACTCGACAGGGGTAAGCTGTAGAAGAAAGATTGCTATAACAGTGATAGTGATCAAACTAGTAATCAAACAGCAACGACGCATAGCGATTACCTCCCTAAAAATCGTCTTTCCTTAGTATCTGCAAGTTTAATCCACTTACTCCTGGGACAGCTACCCATAAATGGTGGTTAGTGGTTAGTGGTTTGTCGTCGGTCGTTGGAAAAAGATTTTCGGGCGAGGCGCGTGCACTGGGGACGGTTCCTGGTGCATTTCTGCGTACAAGGGGGACAGTTTAGGTGTTGGAAAATGAGATGTGGGAAGTGGGAAGTGGGAGGTTGGAAGTGGGAATGTGTGCATTTGGGGAACAGCCCCCGGTGGTCCCCGGTGCATCCGGGTATCTATAAAGAAATAAAGAAATAAAGCAAGCCTGGTCCCGATTCAAAAGCGTGACAAAAGGACCGTCCCCTTGTCACGCTTTGGAGCGAATCACATCATAGATCAGGGGTGGCAGTGACGGCTGTTCCCGTCCGATAGTAAAGGCCCGGCTCAGCCTTTGCTTGGCTTCATCCAGGTTTTCAAGGCTGTTCACATGGAGCACAGCCAGGACTTCCCCGGCGACAACTCTATCTCCTGCTTTTTTCCTCATTGTAATGCCTACAGTGGGATCTATGGTGTCTTCTTTAGACAGCCGCCCAGCGCCGAGCAGCAGTGAAACCCAGCCCACCTCTCTGGCATCAACTTCCTGGATGAAACCGCTCTCCGGTGATGTGACTTCTATCTTCTGGGCGGCAGCGGGCAGAAGGGATGGATCATCAATAAAAATCAGGGGAACCACCCTGAGCGATGACTATATCTCTACAATCTTTCCAGCCCGGCTCCTTGATCCAGGAGCACCTGCAAGCGCTCCCGACCCACCTGTGGAGTTTCCGCAATACCGGCCGCTGCCAGCATCTCTCCTCCCAGCACCAGGCAGAGTTCAGTTAAGTCAGCAGGTCCCTCCCCTTGCAAAGTCCTTACAGCCTCCTCTACCTCCAGGGCATTCCCCACAGCACACCCCAAGGGCTGCACCATGCTGCTGAGGATGATCACTGTCTGGCGGTCAAACTCCCGACCTATGGCAGTCATCAATTCACCAAGCGCCCGCGCATCGTCAACACAGGGAAGAAAACCACCTGATCCCACCTTTACATCCAGCACGATCCTGTCCGCGCCGGCGGCGATCTTTTTGGACATGATGCTGCTGGCAATAAGAGGCAAGCTATCCACGGTTCCTGTGACATCCCGCAGTGCATAGATCTTCTTATCTGCAGGTACCAGACTGGCAGTCTGCCCTGCCAGAACAGCACCTGTTCGCCGGGCGACACCAATGATTTCCTCTAAAGATAAATCCACACGAAATCCGGGAATGGCTTCTAATTTATCCAGTGTGCCCCCTGTATGCCCCAGTGCTCGCCCGGACATCTTGACAACAGGTGCACCCGCCGCTGCCACCAAAGGCACCAGGATCAGTGTCGTCTTGTCGCCCACACCACCGGTGCTGTGTTTATCCACCTTGACCCCTGGGATCACTGAAAGATCAAGGGTATCACCGGATTTGATCATTGCCCTGGTTAAGTCCCTTGTTTCTGCGAAATCAAGGCCGCGCAAAAAAACAAGCCATCAAAAAAGAGGACATCTGGTAGTCAGGGATAGCCCCACCGGCGTAGCCCTGAATCAGATAATCTATCTCCTGGAAGCTTAAACTGCCTCCATCCCTCTTTTTGATGATCAGATCAAGTACCCGCATGCCCTCTCCCCTCTTCTAAAATACCTTGTATACTGACTGCTTGCCACTATATGTCTAATCAGTGATCACTTTCCCCTTTTCTAAAATACCCTGTATCGGGGTTCCATCCCCCTGCTCGACACCAAAAAGTGCAGCCAGTGTGGCCCCTAGATCAGCCATTGTTGAACGCACCCCCAGAAAAGACGGCCTCACTCCGGGCCCCGCTATCAGCAGGGGAACATACTCCCGGGAGTGGTCTGTGCTGGGTGTTGACGGGTCACAGCCGTGATCAGCAGTGAAAACAACAAGATCCCCCTGCCGCAGTTCTGAAAGGAGAGCAGGCAGCCATGAATCAAATTCTTCCAAAGCCTTAGCAAACCCCTTGACATCATTGCGGTGGCCGTAAAGGGTATCAAAATCAACCAGTGTAGCAAAGACAAGGCCTCTGTCAAGCTTCTTGAAGGCATCCACAGCACGCAAAAATATCTCACGGTTCCCGGCAGCGGGTATAGATGATGTAACCCCACTGCCTGCAAAGATATCATTTACCTTACCAACCGCTACCACCTGGTAACCGCTGCCACTGAGTGAATTAAACAGTGTTGAGCCTGGTGGGGTAAGAGAAAAGTCGTGGCGCCGCGGTGTGCGCCAGAAACTGCCCGGTTCACCGAGAAAGGGGCGCGCAATGACCCTGCCCACCGCATGCCGCCCAGTGAGCAGTTCTCTTGCTGTCTTACAGATCCGGTAAAGTTCAGGAACCGGGATCACCTTCTCATGGGCAGCTATCTGAAAAACGCTGTCAGCGCTCGTATAGACGATGGGAAAACCTGTTTCCAGATGCTCGAGGCCGAGTTCCTTAATGATCTCTGTTCCCGATGCAGCCTTATTTCCCAGCGTTTTTCTCCCGATCCTCTCTTCAAAGGGAATGATCACATCAGAGGGAAAACCGTTCGGATAAGTAGGGAAAGGGGTTTGAAGAGTCAACCCCATCATTTCCCAGTGGCCGCCGGTGCTGTCCTTTCCTGGGGACTGCATAGCCATCTTTCCATAGGCTGCAAGGGGCTTGTCCACAGGAGGAACCCCCAATAAGGGGATAATATTCCCTAATCCCAGGGCGCCAAGATGGGGGAGATTCAAACCACCTACTGCTTCTGCCATGTTTCCCAGGGTGCAGGAACCGGTATCACCGAAATCTTCAGCATCCGGAAGTTCCCCCACTCCAACCCCATCCATCACCAGGATCAAAACCCGCCCGCATTTACGATCTGGGATGTGATTTCTCATAGACTTCCCTCAACTTTCCTTGACTCAAATGAGTATAAATCTGTGTTGTCGAGATATCAGCGTGCCCCAGCATTTCCTGAACCGCTCTCAAATCCGCTCCATTTTCCAGGAGGTGTGTGGCAAAAGAGTGGCGCAGCACATGTGGGGTGATCTCTTTTTTAATGTCAGCCTTTCCTGCGTAACCCTTAAGGATCTTCCAAAACCCCTGTCGCGTCAGCCGCCTGCCGTGGTTGTTCAAAAAAACCGCTCTCTCGAAATTTTTCTTTCTTAACTTTAACCTGCTGCGGGAAAGATATTCTCTAAGACACCTGCAAGCCACCTCACCGATGGGGATCAATCGCTCCCTGGAACCTTTCCCTAAACAGCGAACAAACCCCAGGTCCAGGTTGAGGTGTTCAGTATCTAAACCAAGCATTTCCGAAACCCGCATTCCTGAAGCGTACAATAACTCCAGCATCGCCTTGTCCCGCAGCCCGATCACTGTTCCAGGATTGGGCTGAGAAAGAAGCAGATCAATATCCTGCTCACTCAGCACCCGCGGCAGGTTCTTCTCCAATTTAGGAGTTGTCAAGTTTTCAGTAGGGTCCGCTGCCACCTGGCCCTCCTGTAACAGGAAACGGTATAAACTGCGAATTGCTGCCAGTTTCCGTGACCTAGTCCTGGCACTGCAGTTCTGCCGGCGCTGGTAATCTAAAAAGCTAAAAATCACACCCTGGTTTGCTTCAGGAAAGATCAGACCTTTGTCTTTTAAATAAGAGACATACTGCTCCAGATCATAGCGATAAGACTTTACAGTGTTCTTGGCAAGACCCCGTTCCACCCGTAAAAATGTTAAAAATTCATTCAACTGTTCGTCATACTCATTGCACAAGAGACATTCCCCCGTAAATATTTTCCTCTCCAAAGAGAATTCCACATATAAAAAAAAAACTCCTCCCTGTTTCCAGAAAGGGGTATTCTTTATCATACTGGGAACAATCTTATTCATCGCGTAGATCCTGGTTCCTTTCCATAGTAAAACTGCCGCAGCCTTTCCAAAAAGTTGGACTCCTCTCTAGGCTTGTCGATACTTCCCTTTTCCACCCGCATATAATGGGATTCGTTATCATTGATATCTGCCAACCCCCCGGCAATAAAGGTAAGAAACTGCGGAATAATCAGGCCAATAAGTAACAGAAAAAACAAAAATTTAAGAACAACCGCGGCCTTGCGTTTCCAATTGGTAATAGTAATCAGCATCATAAACTCCCGCCCCCTCAGAGATTTCAATATAACCCAGCTTTTGGGCACCTCTACTTTAATACTTATGCACAATCTGTTCTTAAAATGCGATGGGGTCAGGCTTGAGTAATTTACTTTCTGTTTTTGTTTTTGGTGACTGTCACCAAATAACCAAATCTGTATATACAGGTCTATATGTGGATCAGGAGAACCGCCAGACTGTGTGACAACTCCCCAAATCACCAGTTCAGCAGCCATAAAGGAGACATAACTGAAATAGCAGGATAATTGGTGCCCCTTATCCCTAAAAACAACCGAAATTTGGTCGTAAGTGGGGGGATGGAAAAAGGCAAAATGGTTTTCACACAGTCTGCCGTTCCCCTGATCTCTTATTTGAGGATGGGGAGGATGAGGCGCATCAGTCCTGGTGCTAGATAGGCCTCCAGCCAGGAACCGATGAGGACCAGGAGGAAAAAGACCAAGAACAGCAGGGTATAGACCCCCAGGCGGCGGTAGGGTGCATCCTGGGTGCGCAGAAGGGTGAATGAAAAATATAAGGAGAGGACCCCGGCGCCCAAAAAGGCCGGGATATAACAGAGGTTTTGGGGAAGCACACCGGCTATTGCCAGAATCAACCCCTTCCCTGCCTCTTCCTGCACCAGAAAACCGACAGTGAAACCCACAATAAATCCTCTGGCAGCGACAGCTATCAGGATCAAGGGGCTTCCTACAATCGTCAGCCCGAACACCCAGAGGAGGCCCAGTGAACATGCCTGTATCTTGAGGGTTTGAACCCAGGCTTTAATGGAAAGAGACGCCCCCCGCACAGGCAGAAACCTCCTTGAGGTAAAAAGTTAGATACTGATTCAGTTCCTGCTGAACCAAAGGGTTCAAGGTACGCAAGGAAATAGCCCCTAAAACTAACCCACACAAAAAAACCCCAACTGCCAATACAAAAGGAATAAACAGCCCTTTTTGAGTATTGATGGCAATAGGAGTTCTAGACCAGCGCATAGCTTACCTCCCCAGCAAGTAAAAATTACCTCTCTTAGAAGATTCTATGCGGGGAAAAATAAACCAATTACTAAGCCAGTCAAAATCTTCGCAATAAAAGGCGTTCCGACAGATAGTATGTGGCCAAAACATCATCCAGGGCCTTGCCGCTGGCAGCAACAAGAGCGATCCCCCGCCCTTCTTCCTCTGCAAGCGCCGCCGCTCTCTCTATGGCTCTCGCCGCATTTTCCCATCCTGTACGCCCAGGGGTGCGCGCCACAGTACCAGTCAGTACAGGTGCACCCGCATTAAATGCTGTATCAAAGGCAGCCCCACCACAGTCAGTGACCGCCACCACAATCTTATCCTTAAAGTCTACCAGCCTGGCGGTCTCAGCACCCTGGTTGGGGTAGATGCCCGCCTCTTTTACCCCTGCGGCATGAAGCCCTTCCAGAAAGCCTTTTGCTCTTTCTTGACGCTCCGCGGCTCTGCCGATCCTCGGTTCCGCTATCACCACCACTTCTGTTTTCAGTTCATCAGCCATCACAGCGGCGTATTTACCTATTGCTGCAGGATTCACCGGCACCGGTGCCTTGCAATTAACAGGCTTGCCCCCAAAACAAGGGCTGCCCCTTCCTGGATGGCGACTTCCAGTGTTGTGCTCATATCGATCACATCTACGATTACAACAACCTGCCCGCTGCAGGCGGCATGATAAGCCCCGCTGGCATCAGTTGTTACAGTGATCACCCCACTGCTACCTGTCACCCGCATCCCCTCCACGAACAACTTTTCCATAAGTCCCTCCGCCCCCGGCGGCAAGAACCAGCTTCCCCTGGCGTGCATCCTGGATAACCTTGCCTATCTTTTCCCCCACCACTCTTACAAGGTCCGAATAGCTCACAGAGTGCAAAACATTCATCTCAGTTCCGAACTGCTCCAAGAGCTTGGAGACTGTTTTCGGTCCCACCCCCGGCAGAAAAAGCAAAGGAACCTGGTAATGATAAGGCGGCCGCTCTTGCAAACAGGTGGTTCCATTCTGATCACCTATCTCCTGGATCCGATCCAGAACCCCTTTAACGATCTTAGTAGCCCCACAGGTAGGGCAAGATGTTACCGGCGGATCAACAACTGCTATCCTGCCGCAGGAAAGACAAAAGGTGCGGTGGTATTTACCCAACCTGGGATCCAATCCATAGTTGGCCAACACCCGGCGCCCATCCAAAGATTGGAGAGCCATAAGCAGTTCCTTAAAACTGGGTTCAGCAAGCAGCAGAAGGTTGTACTCCCTCCCCAGATTCTTCAGAGAATGGGCATCTGAGTTGCTCAAATAGGTCAGTGGTGCCAGCTCGCTCAGGTGATCAGCCAGAAGGGTGTCAGCACTCAACCCCAGTTCCAGGGCAAATATCTTCTCAAAGTTTTTATCTCCCAGCAGTTCACTGATCCGGTCAGTACACTGGCCATAAACACCCTTATGGGGTGTGAAGGCATGGGCGGGCATAAAAAGACCGGAGCGCGCCAAAACCTCTTCCTGGATTATCCGCGCCGGAAGATGGCAGCGCTGGGTACTCAATTCGGGGTTCGTCACATGCCCTGCTAAAAAATTAGAAAAGGAACGAAGCTCAGCAAGGGTAGGGAAATAGGCCAGCCAGTGAGCACACTTGCCGTTTTCCTCTGTTGTTTCCATTTCCGCTCCTGGGATCAGTGTCAGCTGATCATGGTAGCGCAGACCACCACCCGCCAGTTCCCGGGTAACCCCGCGAACTGTCATCTCCTCCAGCTCAGCACAGAGCCTGGGACAGGCTGCATCCACAATTCCCAGGATATCGAGCCCCTTATTTACCGCTACTTCTTTTAAGACCCCCGGTATCGTCTGGCTGCGCGCCGCTGTCACCTTGACCGGAAACCCGGAAATAGTGCGTC
Source organism: Syntrophaceticus schinkii (assembly GCF_000946815.1). Taxonomy (GTDB): domain Bacteria; phylum Bacillota; class DSM-12270; order Thermacetogeniales; family Thermacetogeniaceae; genus Syntrophaceticus; species Syntrophaceticus schinkii. The sequence goes on from NZ_CDRZ01000247.1 coordinate 19,473, forward strand.
CGATATGTACATGCAGATCTACAAAGTACTTGTTCAGCATTGTTCTTCCAGACCACGACAGGCAAGGATCCCCAAACCTGTTTTAGCATCCTTGATCTCTCCATCTAAAACCATACGGACTGCCTCATCCAGTGGCAGGGTAACCACATCGATAAACTCCCCGTCATCCGGACACGCCTCTCCCTTCAATAGTCCCTTAGCCATAACCAAATAGATCAATTCATCACAAAAACCCGGGGATGTATAAAAGGCTGTGAGCACTCGCATCTCTTGTGCCTGGTAGCCTGTTTCCTCCTCCAGCTCCCGCCGCGCACAAGCCAGCGGTTCCTCTCCCCCATCTCTTTTACCGGCGGGCAGCTCCAGCAGGATCTCCCCGGTTGCATGCCTGTACTGCCGTACCAGCACAACTTCTTTGTTATCTGTCAGGGGAAGGATCACCACAGCACCAGGGTGTTTGACAACCTCCCGCCTGGCGGTCTTTCCATCAGGCAAGCGAACAGTATCCACCTGAACCCCGATGATCTTTCCCTTGAAGATCTCCTCTGATGATACATATTCCTCTTTAAGTCTGGCATCCAGATTCTTTTCCATTTACCTCTCCCTCTACTCTATTTTTTTCGTAGTTCTGCTGCAACCGATCCTGCCGCCCCGGCAGCCAGAAAGAAAACAGGGTCATCAACAGGAGTCCGCCCCATACTCTTGACGGTAATACCCTGCCCCTCCAGGTACCTCAAGGCAGGGCTGCCATCCCTGACCACAACACGGTGATGTGATAGGATGCCCGATTCTTCCAGCTGTTTGTTAATTAGATCATGCTGCTCAGTATTAACCTCAGGCAGTGCAATAATCGCCTCCCTGAGAGCAACCCTTTCCAGAGCAGTCAGAGTGTGGTGGCTCACCCCCCGGTGGCGCGGCCGTGCGTCAGCAAAGCTGATCCGCGGCACAGCAATGGGCTGCCCTCCCAGGACACTGACAGCATTGATAATTTCACCCTGCTCCAGGGCAGTTGTACCCCATCTCGTCCCTGTACCGACAATACCGGGACCCATGGTAACAATGATTATCTCAGCCTTCAAAACCTGATAGGCAGCAATAAGTCCGGAATAAATATTAACACTCTCCAGATCACCCCCGAAGGCATGCCCTGCAGAAACTGTACCGGCAAGCATCCCTTTTTCCTTCAAGGCGTGAACAGTCTTGCTCAGTGTAAGGGGGAGTGCAGCTCCATCGGTCATCACAAAGGCTACCCTTGCTCTGCCCTGCGTTGCTGCCAGGCACCCTGCTGCAGCAGGAGCCAGCATGCTGTGCAGTGTCCCTACAATGACAGGTGTTCCCTCAAGTGATTCAAAGTCCTTGATCTGCTGATGGAAGGGACTTGCCTCTTCCTCTACACTGAGGACTTTGACCTGGTAAGGTGTATAGCGCAGCTTCATAATATGGCCGTCGTCGCCGGGAGCAGGGTCGGGAATGCGGCTGAGGTTGGCGATCACAAAATGGTAACCCCCACTGCCCAATTTTTTCTCCACAGCTGTTGTATTCAGATAGACGTAATCACCGGTTGACACATCCCCGGTCAACAACGGAAAATTCCAAGCACAGCAAAGGGTCCCCTCAACCTCCACATCCAGCTCCTGGATGTGATCCAGGGCCTCTAAGACACGGCTCACTTTCCCTTTTTTCCAGGAGATCAATTCAATCACTTCCCTTTGACTAAAAATAGAGGTCTGATACCGGATGTTGGAAGTCAGATATAAAAAGAAACAGATTCCACCTGTTCCACAACATCACACTCGGCTGGTGTCTCCTGGGCGACACGGATATCTACCCTCAGTAAGGTGGACTCTCCCGGCGGAGGGTCGCAGCACTCAATTGAATCATCTCCCAAAGGATCCTGACCATATGGATCAGGTCCTGAGAATCCAGGAATTCATCTGTTGTATGGGCGTTCTGCATCCCTACAGCAAGATTGGCCACCGGCAAACCCGCGGCATTGAAAATGTTGGCATCACTCCCACCACCGCTGGTCTCCAGCCGTAAATCCAATCCCGCTCTATTAATAGCTGCAGCCGCAAATTTCACAGTTTCCTGTTCAGGGTCAAGCCGGTATTCCGGGTACTCGAAAGTAACGCGAATATCACGCTGTTTGCCCCCGGAATCTCCTTGATCCCTTCGAACTCTCCTACTATCTCCTCAGTGATGGCATCAAGCTTCCCTCTGTCCAGACTCCTGGTCTCACCCTGGATAAAAACCGCATCAGGAACGATGTTGGTGGCTTTGCCCCCTTCAATAATCCCGACATTAGATGTGGTCTCCTCATCGATCCTTCCCATGCGAAGCCGTGAGATAGCCTCACTGGCAATTCTGATGGCATTAACTCCCCGTTCCGGTTCAAATCCCGCGTGTGCTGCTTTACCCTTTACAGTTATATATAAGACATTCTGGGCGGGTGCCGCGGTGATGATCGCCCCGGGAGAGCCGGTGGAATCAAGCACATAACCCATCTTTGAGCTAAGTTTACCTGTGTCAAAGTTCTTGCTTCCCAGAAGTCCGTGTTCCTCCCCTACAGTCAGAAGAATTTCCAGAGGGCAGTGGGGTTGCCCATTTTCGCGGATCATCTCTAATACTTCCAGGAGGGAGGCTATCCCCGCTTTGTCATCCCCACCTAAAACAGTATCACCTTTGCTCCGAAAGACGCCGTCTTCAAAAAGCACCTCCACCCCTTCACCCGGATTCACTGTGTCCATATGGCAGGCGAAAAGGAGAGGAGCAAGCCCCTCATCACCGGGAAGGTGTGCCAGCAGATTACCTGCACTGCCACCTATCTTTGCTGCTGTGTCATCCTCTTCAACTGTAAGGCCGAGGCCCTGTAAACGATTTTTCAAATAATCCGCCAGTTCACGCTCCTTCAAGGATGGTGAATCGATCTCAGCGAGTGTGATAAATTCTCGAAATAATCTCTCCTCATTTATTCTGTTGGGTCCCTTCACATAAGATGCCTCCCTATTTTGATCTCCCTAAGTTATCCAAAAAACGCAATAAGCGATTCTTTTCAATGATCATGGTAAGTGAATACCTCTCTGTAAATAAGTGCAGCAGCATCAGGAATGCAACAACTGCCAGTTGAGCAGGAAAGGTCATCGTCCAGACACTGGCCATCCCCAGAGCTGCACCTAAAAGATTCGCCCCGGTATCACCGAGCATCGCCATGGCTTTCAGATCAGCAGGGGCACAAGCAAGAAGCCCCCCGGCCAGGGGAGCAATTAGAACCAGGGGCAGTTTATCCTGGAAGACTGCAAGTAATATGAGAAACCACAGATAAAACACCTTGATGGCCCTGCCAGGGCGCAGGTCAACCAGATTGATGGTGTTGGCAGCCAGAGCCACCAATAAAGCAGCGGTCAAAATCTCCCACCAGGGGCGTCCTGGCAGCGATATAAAGGAGATAAGCAGTGCCCCCGCCCCTCCCCCTAGAGCCTTGAGTGCACCTGTGGTTAGCTTTCCATTTAATAGGGCACCGAAATGTCCCTTCAGTCCGCGGTTTTCCCTGGAACCCAACAGATCATCGAGCAGTCCAAGGAGAGCAAAGAACACAACACCCACCAGGAACAACACCAATAAAACCAAATCCCCGGCAGCCCAATAGGCAAGCAAAAAAGCCACTAAAATATAGACAAAAACAAAAATTAACCCCATCCCTACCGGTATTGATTCCCCGCGGTAATTGGGACGGGTAGCCCCTGCACACGTTAGCAGTTTTAGAAAAAGGGGAAGGGTGATCAGTGTCAATAAAAAACCTAAACTTACAGCGATCAGAATTTTCATTGACGCACCTCTTTCCGCGCAGACCGGCACAGTGCCAACAGGACATGCCAGAACTGCCTGGCGCGGTGCCTGATACCTGACCAGTCTCTGCCCGTAACCCGGTGGCTCATTGTTGTGGGGACCTCCTGGACGCGGAAACCGCTGCGGGCTGCGGCGATGGTCATGGCCACTTCCACACCGTAACCGAAAGCAAAGGGTGAAACCGCCTCCAGCACCTCACGGCGCATGACGCGTTGACCGGATATCGGCGCCTTGAGGCGCAGTCCGGTCTGCAGGCGGATCCCTTCTGTGGCAAGCCACTTGACCAGGCCAAAACCGCCTGCCTTTTTTACAGGAGGGAAGGTGGCTATTGTCAGATCCGCATCCCCATCTAAAACAGGGCGAGCAAGCAGTTCCAGTTGGCGTGCACTTGACCCCAGGTCCCCATCCAGCAGCGCGATGACCGGCTGAGTAAGATGAGATACCCCCTGATTTATAGCCATACCTTTCCCGCAGTTTTGGGGGAGACTAATCACCTGGGCACCCGCCAGCCTGGCCTGTCCAGCTGTCTCATCCTGAGACCCGTCATCCACAACAACTACCTGATCTACCCCTGGCACATGAAGAACGGAATCGACAGTATCAAAGATCCCATCCTCCTCATTGTAAGCAGGAATACAGAAATCAA
>NZ_CDRZ01000248.1 GCF_000946815.1 Syntrophaceticus schinkii
TGCGAGATACGTGATATCCATGACCCAGACCTTATTGGGATGTTGGACACCAAACTGTCTGTCTAGCAAATTCGGCGCTACCGGATGATCATGATTTGAGTTTGTGGTGGCACGAGTCTTTCGTCTGGCCTTTGCTACAAGTCCTTGTTCAGCCATTTTACGCCTGATTCTCTGACGACTAACTGCTATCCCCTCAGCCTCTAACTGCTTCTTAATCCGACGTGTGCCATATGTTTTACGGCTCTTCTTGAAAATCCGTTTAATCTTCTGCCCCAAGACATCTACGCCTCTTTTTTCTGGTCTTCTGAGCCATTCGTAATACCCGCTGCGTGATACCTTGCTCAATTCACAGGCTCGCTTGATGCTGACCAGATTTTTGTGTTCCTGCTTAATCATCGCGTACCTTTCCTCTGGTCTCCGGCAAAGTACGCTGCTGCTTTTTTTAGAAATGTGATCTCATTCTTTAACTGTCTGTTTTCTTTTTCTAGTTGCCTCTGGTATTCCAAATCCGGCTTCATATGTCCGCTGCCTGGAAGACCGTGTTCCCCGTCTTCGGATAACTTCTTTATCCATGAGTAAATCGCTGACCTGCTACAGCCCAACTCATTGACTGCCTCTGTGACCGTCATCTTTCCGGAATTAATCTGTTCTACATAAGCTACCTTCGTATCTCTGTCAAAATATTTTCCCATGTCGACACCTCCTGATGGCTTCTCTTTATTATTGTCCATCTTCGCGGTGTCCGCTAGTAGGTTACCACATCACTGTAATGGGAATAAATAGCGTATATGTGAAATAAATACTAAAAAGGAGTACAAAGGTGGCATAGTGTAAAGTATTTGTAGGAGAAAATGTTGGAGGAAAAGACAAGAGATCATCACTTTTGGTAGAATTGGAGTCACCACAACAAAACTACCTAGGAGAGGATCTCTTGTGAATAACATTGTACAACAAATATGCCACTACGTGTCTTCTCTCAACGCAGTAAAGTAGGTCTGGCCATGTGACTTGAGCGTCGTAGGAACAAATAAGTATATGTACCTCTCAGTTAATAACCTGTATAGGTTTTTTAGTATTTTTGACATATCGCCAGGTAATCATCCCTGCTATATATTAACTAACATAATAGAAATAGGCAGTATTTTGACTGTTTTTCATAGAACCTAAACAATACGTAAATCTAAACGAAGGTGAGAAATTGAAAATCATCACAGTACTCGGTGCCAGGCCGCAGTTTATCAAAGCTGCTCTGGTTTCCAGAGAGCTCCGTAAAAAACACACGGAAATCATCATTCACACTGGACAGCACTACAACCATGAGCTTTCAGGCATCTTCTTCGAAGAAATGAAAATGCCTATACCAGATTATAACTTAGGGATTGGTTCTGACACCCATGCCCGACAGACCGGACAGATGATGATTGAACTGGAAGCACTGTTTCTTAAAGAAAAACCAGATGTGGTACTGGTCTACGGTGACACCAACTCCACTATAGCTGCGGCACTTGCGGCAGTTAAACTGCATATCCCCGTTGCCCACGTAGAGGCTGGACCAAGAATGAACGATAAAGCGATACCGGAAGAAGTAAACAGAGTGGTCACGGACCACATCTCCAGTATGCTCTTTCGCCCTACTCCTGTATGCATGGATAACCTGCACCGGGAAGGGCTGACCCAAGGGGTGTATCTGACAGGAGATGTTATGCTGGACTGCTTTTTGCACTTTTCAAAGGAAGCGGAAAAACGAACTGGAATCATGGATAATCTAGCCATAGAACAAAGTGACTACCTGCTGGCGACAGTACACAGAGCAAGCAATACCAATACCGAAGAGAACTTGCGGGAAATCTGCAAAGCTTTTATTGAGCTTTCAAAAGAAATAAAACTGGTCTTCCCTGTTCACCCGCGAACTGAGAAGTATCTGAAGCAGTACGGGCTGTACCAGGCACTAAAAAATACACCGAACATACACCTGATCAAACCGGTAGGCTACCTGGAAATGCTGGTCTTAACGAAAAACGCAGGCAAAATACTCACTGACTCCGGTGGTCTGCAAAAGGAAGCCTATTTTGCAAAATTACCTTGTATTACTTTAGATACAGTCTCAGCCTGGCCGGAAACGGTAGAGGATGGGTGGAATATAGTGGTTGGGGAAGAGACTGTTCGCCAACAGTTACGGAGGGAAAATATCATCAATGCAGTAAGATCTTTTGAACCAAATAAAAAACAACAGAATATCTTTGGTAACGGGAAGGCTGCAGAAAAAATATGTGATTCGCTAGCCTGCTAATGACTCCAAGTGGAACTATTGACTAGTTTATATTATTCCGTTCGCTAGTATTCGACAAAAGTCGGGTGGTAAACGGTACCCTTGCGAGGGGGGTGCTTTTCTCCCGAGCTTGCTAGGGTACCGTTAGCAGCAGCACCTGCCAAAGTCACCGTCCCCGCGGCTGGTATCTTCTTGCAGTGAGAAGATATCCCCTGTCGCTGTCAGAGATTTCAATACTGGCAAATCCCGCCTGCTGAAACATAGACTTCATCTCATCATCATCTGGCAGCATGTCCTCTCCCACCACACCGCCGAACGACCGTGCATAGCATTCATATCCTCCCTGCTCGCAGTATGGCATACTGTTACTCTGCCTCCCGGTTTCAGAATGCGCATCATCTCCTTTACTGCGACTTCTTTATCTTGAAAATGGGGAAAACAAGAGTTGCAGATCATTTCATCAAAGGAATTGTCCTCAAAGGGGTATTAACAATATCCCCCTGTACATAGCGCACCTGCTCCCCGTGTTTTTCTTTTGCTCTCTTGAGCATTTCTTCTGCTAAATCCAGGGCAACAATACTGCCAGAATCCCCAACAGCCTCTTGGAGGAAGGGAATCAGAATACCGGTACCTGTACCCACATCCAGGACAACACTTCCGGGTTTGATTTCTAATCCTTTAATGATCAGGTCAAGGCCTTGCAGGGTTTTATCCTCGACCATTTGATCCCAATGAGCGGCTTTTTCATTAAAATACTTACGGTGTTGTTCAGACAAACTTTTCTTCCTCCCCCTAGTGACAGAGGGTGACAGGGGTGACAGAGGGACGGGGGTCGTGTCACCGTCCTGGATGACACGACCCCCGTCCCTCTGTCACCTCAACCACCTCTTGATCAGAGGTTGTCCCGTTTCTTCTCTGGCTTTTTTCTTTATATTGTGCGTCTTTTTCTTATCAATATATATGCCACTCCTATTAAACTGATGCTGAAAATAATCAACCAAATCGCCAGAGGGAATGTATCTCCCGTGCCAACGCCAACGTCTTTACTTTTGACTTTTTTAGATTTATCTTCGGGGATAACATCAGCATCTTTTGGTTTGTCCTTTTCATCGGTGATTTGGGCGATTTTAGTTTTTGTCAAGAAATAATCTGACATGTGAGTTAAGGTAAAGCTTATATAGCCATCCTTTACTTCTAATCCCGTGGCGATTTCTTCTGATTTCTTTGTTTTTTCGTTGAAATAGTACAAATATAATTTTTCTCCATCCTCGTATTTGTCTCCGACATACACCTTTATAAATGCCGGCGCTGGCAGTTCTCCTTTATAGGTAAAAGACAGATAGATGCTGTTTCTATCCCCTACCAGTTCATCTATAGCCTCTTTGTTATTTGTTGTAAAGCTGATGCTCAAGTCAATATCGCCAATGATGTTGTCTATTTTACTTCCATCAAATGTCCAACTGTATAGTACTCTCTCATTTTCTTTCTTGACAAATGTTACCTTTCTATCTGATCCTTTTATTGCCTCTAGAGCATCTTTACTCAACCCGGTAAAATCCTCTAATTCTATGGTAACTGTTTCATCTTCTGATGACTCTATTTCTTCTGCTATTAACTGTGCATTGGTCTTGATTTCATCTATGGCAGCTTTGGCAGTTGCTAATGCACTATTCACCCCGGCAATATCTGCTGCAGCATCAATGGCACTTTTCCCTGATGCTATTGCTGCTGCCAGTCCGGCCTTCTCGGCCTCCCGATAATCCTTGAGATCCTTGTAGTTGTCTAATGCTTCTTTTGCTTCTTTTTTAGCCGCTACTATGTCTTCTTTTTCTTCTTCTGTTAACTGCGCATCAGTTTTGATTTCATCGATGGCAGCTTTGGCTGCCGCTAACGCACTATCAACTCCGGCAATATCTGCTGCCGCATCTATTGCTTCCTTCCCTGCAGTGATTGCATTTGCCAGTTCGATTTTTTGCGCTTCCCGGTAATCATCTGCATTTTTGTAATTCTCCAGTTCTGTTTTTGCATTAAACTTTGCGACAAGCAATTCATACTGCATTTCCGCCGTTGTAAGTACTGAATAATTTGTTACTTCTTTCTTTTGAGCTTCAGTTAATGAATCATATGCGTTTCTTGCCTTATTGATTGCAGATCCGGAATCCAATGTTACAGTCCCAATTGCATTTATTAAATTGATCACCTTTGCAACCTTAGGCATACCAACTGCCAAAATATTTGCTGAGTCGTTTTTATAGTAAAGTGTTCCGTCCGGTCCGCATATGATACTTGTTATACAATATTGTGAGAAACCCTCTGCATCATAAAGCTCAATTAATTCTGCATCTGCAGCGGTTGTAGCATCGGTTTTAATCTTAATCATGGAAATGCCACCGGGTAAATAATTATATGTGCTGTAAAGATACAAATACCCAGTATCTTCATATGCTGTTGTTAGTAACATTGAGCATTGAGGATATCCTTTAAGACTTACCGTAAAAAGTTTTTCCAAGCTTTCTGCATCTGCAACAAGCACCCATCCTTTTTGGAAATATTGGCCAATACCAAGGTAAACCTTTCCATCATATACAACAGGTGTGCTTGTAGTCATTACATTCCTATTTTCGTCATTAACTTGCTTAACACCCTTTAAGTTTGAGAGTACACCTGTTTTGGCGTTCACACTTGCGCTGTAAAGGTATCCACACTTTGTGGTAAAGTATATTTTACCACTTGCTTTGTCGTAAGCAATTGATGAACGCTGATCACCGATAACATCTAATTCGCTGATCATCTCACCTGTGTATTTATTAAAGGAATACACTTTTGCAGGATCTGAATCTCCGCTTTGTCCGTCATCTGTACCAACTATTACTGCATCACCGATAACCACGGCTCCTGCCCAATAGAAGCCGCCTGGCTGTGTGTGTTTCCATGATGCTATTTTGGCTTCATTCGGCTGAGAGGGGTCTTCATCTGTTACACTCAAGCATACAAAGTTGGCATTTCCTGTTTCACTATTCCAAAAACCAGTGTAAATATACCCATCGGAGTAAGCGATCGGGGAGAGGGATTGCCCTTTTAGATTATCCCGATAAACCCAAACTGATTCCAGTGTTTTTGCATTAAAGGCCTGGATTGTTCCGTTCTGTAGCGGAGCAAATATCATCCCTTCAGCATATGTAGGTGGTGTATACCCCCAGTCAGGAGCTGCAACCATTTGCCCAGTTGCAAGTATGTCACCTGTTACTAGATTTAATTTATAAATACTTGTATTTGACATAACAATCAAGGCATTATCTACGATTATCTGTACACTGGGTGCAGCTGTCCAGCCTTCACCAAGTTTTTTATTCCAAAGTAATCGATTCGGTTATCTTCTTTAACAATTGGCAGCTCCGCATCAGTTATAGCCATATTCTCGTCGCTATTTCTAAAGTTCTTCCAATAAGCGCCCACATCTTCGATTCCGGTATCAGATGCTCGTACCAAATTAATATTAACCGCTCCGCCTGCTGCGGGAACCTCACCGCTTTGCGCAACGTAACCGTATTTTGTTACAGTATACGTATAAGTATGTGCACTGAACAGCCCGTCGTAACTTCCATCACTGTTTGCAGCAACGGCATTCCCCTTTTGATCATATACATTGAACACTGCATCACTTGGTGTAATAATTGGTTTAAAGTGAATAAGCGGTGCCTTATTCAGGTTGATTGTGTATGTGTTGCTGACTTTATTTTCACCTTCACCAATACTTACAACAACTTCAATTTTATCTATTGAGCTTACATCAACTGTGCTTGAAGCCTGTCCGTTGTAAAGAAGCGCATAACTACTATTTTTTGGTGTTGCTGTTAATTCAATTGTTGTTATATTATTTGGGATGATAAGGGTGTATTCTTTCGTTCCCGCTGCAAAGTTCTTATCAAAATAGTACTGTGTTGAACCACTTTTTGCAGTAAGAGCGGTTAAAGTTGGCTCGCAATCAACCTTGAAGGTATAGGTTGTCGGAGCTTTGTCACCATTAGTTACAACAATCGTAAATTCGTTTTTCCCTGCCTGTAAACAATTTGCCCATTTAGAACTACCGCTCGTCCATGTTATATCTTTTGATTCTCCGTCACCATAATAAAGAGTTACAGCTGCGCCATTATCTTCAGCAAGAGCTCTGAACCTTAATTGTGTTGTACTGTCATCTTGTTTCGGCAAAATATAGCTGGTAACCTCGGGATCAAATACTAAATCAGTGGGATAGGTATCCCCCGGGTTTTTAAGCAATACAGTAGAATCAGTTGGACTGTAACCTGTATGAATGATCAGAGACTTAAGCTTAGCCACATCCTGTGGTGAATCCGCTGCAAATACACCTGTAGGAAATACAGCAAATACCATCAATACTGTTAATATCAAAGATAACAATCTCTTTGTTTTAATACCCCTAAACATTAATTACCTTCCTTTCCTGTGTTTAGTTTTTTCATTTTGAAAGATAGCAATTTGTTGATTCAATCACCCCCATGCGCATTAATATACGTCGTTAATCTTCAAAACACCGCAATGCTGTCACGGAAGGGAACTTATCCTTGAAAGATTAGAACCACTACAGAAGCAGGTATCCTGGCTCACGAACCTTAGCTTCATTCCCCCCTTCCCGTCAATAACATGACATCTCCAAAAAAAATACTATTGCGTACTGGACGCTTATCCCTAAAAAACAATAAAACCGCAGATGCCTTGACAATCAGCACCTCCGGTTGTCCGGTCGGTCTTATTTATTCTTGTTCATCAATTTTTCATAGTTTAATGCTGTTTTTGATGTTTTCTACACGTACAGGTTCAGCATTCTGAACTATTACTCTCATTTCACCAAATGCTATACTTCGAATTAAATCCAACAATTTTTTTTTCCTTGTCTGTACACTTAATTGTAACAACCTCCTGCTCCTTAGAAACCGTTGACACCTCCTATTTAAAATATTGCTTCACTATAAAAAAATGAACTGCACTTCGGCAGTTCATTTGTAAGCTCTTTTTTGAAAACGAAAAGCATACTCCTTTCCCACCGAAAGGCACTATGTGATGGCATAAGGCAGGTTCCTGACTCGAAATCATCCAGCGCCCTTTTCCTGCTATATTCATTGAGGGGGCTGTCCTTCTTACAGTAGCGGGGGCTGTCATGGTTTTTCACCATGTTCCCTTTTAATGCACAATGTGCAACCGTATACCAGTAAATATTTAATTGATTCTAATATATACTATTTTTAACACCTCGTCAAAACAGATTATCACAATAACGTATATTAACACCCGAAATCTAATGGATTTACCGCTTTAGCTCCCGAGATTTTAAACATTCCTGAATAATCATCGGTTTCTCATAGTATCTCATTCTGAATTTCAAAGCAACATTGAATCAATTACTTGAAATCCCAGAATCTTAAAATCAATTAAAAAAAACTGGAACACTGTCCTGGGCAGACCTATATCCCCTTGAAAAACATAACCGCTTTTTCATAGAGTGACTTGTTTTTTATTATAGTATTGCGTATATTATTCATAAATTCATACACTTGATTGTATTCTCTTTCCTCAGGTTTTAGATCAGAGAATATCGCTTTTTGTGTATTATCAAGGGTTTTTTCATACTGTTCGCCATATGTTTCTCCATACTTTTCACTTAGATTTTTACTCTGTTTATACATGGAGCCACCCATTTTAGGTATTCCGTCATAATAGAGCAAGTTCATGGTATCTATAAACAAGCTGCGGATAGCTATTTTTCTGTCGCCATCATTAAACATCGCCAATTTTTCTTTTCTGTGTTTATACAAACGGTAGATTGTCCTGGCAAACAAGAATAAGAGTATTAGTAAAATACTCGCCACCACTATTGAGATAATAATTTGAAGCAATCTTTTGTCCTTTTCACGTTTCTTAATTTCTTCCTGTTGTTCAGGGCTCTCTAGTTGTGTGATGTTTGATTCCTGGTAGGAGGTGCTTATTATATTCGGTTCTTGTTTCTGTGCAATAACAATATCAGATGGCTGCTCTGTTTTATCTAAATATGACGGTGTCACCTCAACGGGTACCCAACCGAGGCCATCCTGATAGATTTCCACCCAGGCATGTGCATTTTTCTCCGGTAAGGGAATCACCGAGTAGCCTTCCTTATCTTTGACATCATCGAGGGTGACAAGATACCCTTCAACATAGCGAGCCGGTATTCCATAATAGCGAAACATCAATGTTGCTGCCGTCGCATAATGAACATCATAACCAGAGGCACTGTCCTCTAAAATAAATTGTAGAAATTCTCGTCCAGCAGGACATTTTCCCGGATTCTCTTGATAGGTGATATTTTGACTGAGATAGGATAAAATTTTATTTTTAGCACCTGTATAGGGTGCATGGTTAGCTTGAGTTTCAAATTCACCAAAATGACTTTGGAGAAGCAATTTATCCTTATCTGACAATGCTGTGCAGGTATCGTAGACATATTGATTATAATGCGCTTCATCATTCTCGTAAGTCGTATCGTTTTGAGAATGCTCTTCTAAATAGGTTTGGGCAATTTGCAGGTAATCCTTCATGATAGAGTTCCCAGTTGAAAAATTATAGTACTTCTGCCCACCGGCACCCTTGGAGAGCATTGTCTCATCAGCTTTATATTGGACTTGATTTTTTCCTTCCATAGATATCAATTCATAAGGCGCATACGCATATTTTCGACAGGCATTTTTTAAATTGACCTTAACATTGATCGGTTCGCTATTGTCACCTTGAACAATTCTTCTGGCCTGGTCCAATTGCTTGAGGGGCGTAAAATTATCCTGATGGAGCCAGTAAAACAAACCATAATGGTCATAATAGATATCAGCCGGCTGTGTTTCCCAGCCGGAAGATGTATATTGACTGCCTACAAAGCCGCGTAAAAACATCGATTGGGGATCACTCATCACAACCTCTATGGCTGTTTCATCTGTCCGCTGCATTTTGTCCATTTTGGAAAAATCCCCTTCAGGTAGTACATTATTGCCGAATCGCAAACGGTCGTAGGTAGTAGTGATTGCGTTTTTTACCTTACCAAGTCCCTTATCTCTCTCAAAATTGAGAGGTGGTACGAGATATGTAATTGTTGCAGTGGTCATCATAAAAACGATGGAAGCCATGAGCAGCCATCCCCCAACAGCCTTTCCGTCAAAATACACTTTTTCTCTTTTTGACTCACAGAAAAAATCCAACCAGACATAAATAAAAAAGAGAACTAAAACGTAAAATCCCCCGGCCAAAAGATTAAGCTCAATTCCCACACCTAAAGTAATGATGAACATAATAAAGAGGATTATTAACAGGCTCCTGCTTTTGATTTCAAAAACAATTTTGCCGGTAAACCATGTAAGAAATCCTAAGATAAACAAAAAAAGATTGCTTTGACCAACAACATCAAATAGATGTATATAATTTCCCGTACATTTTCCCATATAGATTAATATTTGATTTAAAAAATACAAGAAGCCGGTTTTAACTGGGTTAACAAAGAATATTAATACTAAAATCAATAAAAATAATACCCCATAAACTGCATATAGTCTGCTTTTGTTGATCAGGGTTTTGCTTTCAATAATATAGCTGAAGAACCCCATGAATAAAGAGACAGCAACAGCCGGCCAGATGTGTAATTGAGTATTAATCATATTTTGCGCTATAAACAAAAGACTAAGGCTAAACATGAATACTAATATTGATTCAAATGCTTTTATATTTTGATGATTATTCTTCATTTTCAATCCCCTTTGTAAGGTAAGGAATAACCACAACCTCGTGATTGATCGTGTTGGGAATCACCACTTCATCTAAAGCAAAATAATACAGTACTCCAAATTGCTCTTCTTCAAATAAACAATCATTTAAGGAACTCTTATCGTCAACAACACGCACCTGATCAAACAGGTCTGTGAAAATATTGTACAGCTCTTGCTCACTGCCTACTTTATGAAACTCACAGCTTTTCTTTTCACTGTTGTAAAAGGCAATTGTGTAAAGCACTCTTTGTTCAACCAGGTACAACGCAATGCTGGCAAACTGAGCAGCATAATCGTCCAATGTATCAGGTGTAATATTTTCATGAGGCAGCTTTGTTTCATAAAAAAGCACAAAGGTATCATCTACAGGAAATCCCAGTTCTTTCACCATGGTTTTATCGATTTTCGCAGTCAATTTCCAATGAATGTATCTTATATTGTCACCAGGCGAATATTCTTTATGACCAATAATTTCTCCCGGGTCATGTCCCGACTTATATTCAGAGTATACGGTGCTGTCTTGATTCATTCTTGCCGAGAAATCCCACCGGTTATTTTCGGTTATCATATTTGGGAAAATTGTTGATTTAATGCTGGTGCCGATTATCTTTGTCGTTTTAAAACTCCTTGAAAAATCCAGATAATTAACTTGATCTACAGTTATTCTTAATCCACCGCAGTGTTCACTGATTATCTCCAGGGGAAACTCCTCACTGTGTTTAGCTTTTAGCGCAAAGGGTACATTAATAGCATAGCCTTTATTTGTAAGTACATTTTTTACATGCAGTTTGCAATATGCATCTATTACGGGAAAAATAGAATTGTTATGGACGATCAATTTGCCCTTCAGTATTTCTTTTTTTTGCCCGCTTGTTTGCATTAACAATTGAAAACTGCACTTTTTTTTAAGCAACCCGATACGGATTACTTCTATTACGATGATCATCAACAAAAAAGATAGGAGTGCAAGAAATATTTTTGATTCAGTGATAATAAACAGCAGCCCAAGGATTAAGCATAAACAAACCCCTGCAATCTTCTTCTTGACCATTTTACGCATTTTAAGCCCCACCAACCATTGCTGGTATTGGTACGCACTCCAGGATTTCTTGCAAAATGGTTTCCGTTTCAATTTTTTCCGCCCTGGCATTAGCTGTCCGGATCACCCTGTGGCAGCACACATCTAAAAAGACAGTCAGAATATGTTCCGGCACAACATAAGACATGCCCTGCATATAAGCACAGGCCTTGGCCATTTTCAATACCCCCAGAGCACCACGGGGACTGACCGGCAGTTCTAATCGTTCACAATTGTGGGATTCTGATACCAGTAAGGCAATATAATTTAAGATCTCTTCGCTGACATAAATCTCATTTGCCTTTTTTTGCATCAACAGTATCTCTTCAGAAGAAGCCTTCTGTTCAACCTTGTCCAGGGGTTGTTCGATCATTCTGTCTTCCATCATTTTGATCATACTGTTCATATCCGGCATACCCATGCTTAATCTAATTAAAAACCTGTCCAACTGTGATTGGGGTAACAATTGGGTACCCGCAAAGCCAAAGGGATTTTGAGTAGCAATAACAATAAATGGCCTGGGTAGAAGATGAGTGACACCATCTACAGTTACCTGGCATTCCTCCATCACTTCTAACAGCGCAGCTTGTGTTTTGCTCGAAGTACGATTTATTTCGTCAGCCAGCAATAAATTCGTTATCACTGCGCCTTCTTTATAGATGAAGTCATCCTTTTCTCTTCGATACAGCGAAAAACCCGTTACATCACTGGGCAATGTATCCGGAGTAAACTGAATACGCCTGTAAGATAGGCCCAATGCACTGCTGAATGCCAGGGCCAGTGTTGTTTTCCCGACACCGGGTATGTCTTCCAATAAAATATGCCCGTCCGCTAAAATAGCCATCAATACCTTGTCGATTACTTCATCTTTGCCGATAATAACTTTTTTAACCTCTGTTTTTAATTCATCAATTTTATTCATATTTATAACCGTTCCTTTCGCTGCGCTAAGGCACAAAACGCAATGAAAACAGTTGCCCTGCGCTATTTCTTTAATTGGTCATGCATAGTGCATCGGGGAGGTGAGTTAAGAAGACCGCTATTTCTATTCATTGATAAAAATTCTGTGTTTAATCTGTATTCTTTCCAGTTTTGTTCCGATCGGTTTCATACCAATTAATAAAAATACGACATTGGATATTGCATAGGTTATGGTAACCTGTATGGCCATGATCTGAGCCGCCAAATAACGTGCCCAGCTAAAGGTGCCATCATAGGAGAGCACCGTCCAAATATCCATAATCGCAGAAAATAAAATCCCTGAGAGTATCCCGTAAATAATCAGGCCGGGTTTTGTTTTTATAAAGCGCTTCATGGGCGGAATGCCGGCAATTAAACCTATCACACCCCAGGCCACCATTTGGAAAGGCGTCCAGGGCCCCTGTCCAAAAAATATGTTGGAAATGATTGCTGACAGAGAGCCCACTAAAAATCCTGCCTCACTCCCTAAATATATCGCGGTGATGATAACAATCGCCGTAACCGGCTTAAAATATGGTACCGGAGCAAAAACGAACCGTCCTACCACTGCCAGGGCAGTCATCGTAGCAACGATGACCATTCGTCTGATATCGCCTTCTTTTTTCTCGTAAGCGGTATAAAACGGCACACAGGCCAATACCATCAGAATGATAGATATCAGGTTATAGGCTCGATCCTTATATAAAACAATGCCTATCCAAAAGAGAACAACAACAGCAACCAACAAACCAACGATAAACAGAATTCTTCTTTTATTCACTTTTCTTACCATTCATCCTGCATAATTCAATAACATCCTCTGTGGTGATGGCATTATCAAACATTGTTCTGGAAATTCTATTGGCAGCTGTTGTATAAAAGTTGTTGTTACAAAAAAATTCCTCGGGTTCCCCGAATGAAATGATTGTACGGTCAAAGAACATGCCACAGCGGTCAGCGACACGAGCACAAAATTCTACATCATGGCTGACGAGCACAATCGTGATACCATCATCCTTTAACTCTTTTAAAAGAGTACACATCTGATCCTTATATCCGGCATCGATCCCCTTGGTCGGCTCATCCATGAGAATTACCCTCGGCTCTAATAATAGAATTTTCCCTATGGCTGCCTTTTGTTGCTCACCCCCGCTTAAATCATATGGGTGTATGTTTAGAAAATCTCTTATGGATAGGCGTTCTGCTATTCTCTCAATTCTGCGATCAAGGGCTTTTTGATCACAATCCAACACCTTACACAGCTCCCGGTAATCATCCAATACGGTTTCTTTGATAAAAACAGTCTGCGGGTTTTGGGGCAATAATGTGAGGCAGTTTACATACAGCTCCCTGCCCTTATATTTGCGAATATTCTTTCCAAAAATCTTGACTCTGCCCCTATAGGCCGATTAGAGCCGGCGATAATACTAAGCAGGGTCGTTTTTCCCGATCCATTACCCCCTAGCAAGCATACGATTTCCCCCTTGGTCACAGTTAAATTTAGATCTTCTATAATATCGGGTGACTCTCTCAGATACCTGAACCATACATTTTTTAATTCAATTGCCGGTTCGGCAGCCGGTGAGCACCTCTTTTCCCTTTTTAATGTCCTGATCTTGTTAGTATAGTTTTTGGCTAAACATTCTCTTCCTTCTTTTACCGTTAAAGGGCAGACCGAATTATTTTGTAAACCCTGATAAATTCTGATCGCACTGGGAAGGCCCTTAGCAACGCCATTATTCCCTATATTTTTTAATTTTTCACCCACCTTTCGTGGTTCATCAAACAATAAAACTCTGCTTTTTTCTAACACCAAGATCCTATCTGCTATAGGGAACACCTCCTCCAAGCGATGTTCTGTCATCAGAATCGTCAATCCCATATCCTGATTTAATTTATACAGGGTGTTGATAAAGTCAGAGGCTGCAATCGGGTCCAATTGGGATGTAGGCTCATCCAAGATGAGGAGCTCCGGCTGCATCACCATCACTGAAGCTAAATTCAGTATTTGTTTTTGGCCGCCTGACAGCTCATCTGTTTTATTGCGAAACCAGTTTTGAATACCGAAAAACGATGCCATTTCCCCTACTCGCCTTCTGATGGTCTCTGTTTGGAGCCCCATGTTTTCCAGACCGAAGGCCAGTTCGTGCCACACCTTTTCTGTTACTACTTGATTTTCTGGGTTTTGCATAACAAAGCCGATTTTACAAGCAGATGTTCTGTCATCTAAATCCTCTTGTTGTATCCCCTGATAATAGATGGTACCGCTTCTTTCCCCACAGGGTGCTAATTCACGCTTTATGAGCTTTAATAAAGTTGTCTTACCACAACCGGATTCACCACAAACAACAATGAATTCCCCTTCTTTTACATTAAAAGATATATCATTGAGTGCCTGTTCTTTCCGCAGTGGATAAGAGAAATTTAAATTTTCGACTCTAAGTATTTCCATTTTATTTTCTCCATGATTTCAATAATAGAAGGGAAAAACATAAACAAGGCTGTCAACGCATAAAGACCCACTGACCATCCTGAGTAATAGATCTGCCCCAGGGTCGGATAATATTGAAAGATCAATAATCCGGCGTGTTTGCCTGTGAAAAAAAGAAGTAAAAAAGAGGCCATCAATCCAAACATCATCAGATCACTCCTGCGCATACTAAATATAGAAAATGTGGATCTCTCCGGCAATCCATACCCCCTTGCTTTCATCGCCTCTGCCGTTTCTAAAGAATTTTCTATCGACCAGCCGATCAGACTATCAAAAACACGCACTGTTCCTTTCACTTTGTCTGGCATATTATCAGCTGCATACAAACCCATTGTTTTTTGTGAGTTATTGATTATTATTGCCTGTCTTTTAAATAGAGGGATAAATCTTAAGGCCATTGCCAAAATCAATGATAGTTTAGGCACCACTCTTCCAAAAAGAAAAAGAACTTTATCTGTGGTCATGACCTGATTTAAGCACTTACTCCAAAATATGACCGCAATAATCATGATCGCAATAAATTCACCATAAACAAATGCCTCTTTGGTGACCGGATTATCATTCATAAAGAACAACACTGTCTCTCCGTTATGTGTAAACAGGGGATTGGCCAGTGACAACAAAATAAACAGCAACAGGTAAAAACCTATATCTGATAATAACTGCCTGCCTGTACTCAATGTACCTGAAAAGGCAATGCCACCCGTCAGGGCACACAGCAGTACAATGGGGTGATTTGTAAACATAGTGACAAACAGCACAATCACATAATATAAAAAGATGACCAGCGGATGAAATGACTCAAAACGACTCATGATCAATTTCTCTCACTGTAAAAACTTCCGCCCACATCTCTTCCCAGATCACAGGTGTAGACAAACTCAACCTTATCCCTGTCTTTCAATTTATATTTGCTGATACCGTAACCCGGATACTTCCCATTAACCTTATACATCCAGCCGCTGAGATGACCGCAGGAATACTCGTACAGGTGATTAATGCCCCGAATATAGGCGCTTCCATAGACATTGTCCCGTTCACCCTGATATTCCATGTGTATTTTGTTATAGCGAACAGCCCTGTTCAAAACATCAAAGACCGTATCCCCGGGTCTGAGCACATATTGAGTTTCTTCTAAAATAATGCCATCCCGAGGCACGTATTTTTCGTCCCTCAGCTCAGGCGCTAATTTATCCATATTGTTAAGAATGGTGTCACATCTGATGCTAACAGTGACAACTTGAGAGTCTTTCTTGATATCGTCGATATGTGTTAAGTAATACTCATCGACTGATAGAATCTCGATGCGGGAAACCGCGATCACAATAAAAAAGAACCGCAAAGCCTATCATCAATAAATTTTTTCTTATTGCAAATGCCCCCTTACAGACAGCACTTAATTACAAAGAAGATCCTCATCATCCTCATAATCGGGCAACCGCTCTTTCCTCTTTTTCTTTATTCGATAAACAACGACAGCTATTAACACAATGGCCATTACAATAACCAGTATGCCGATGACAAGTGCTCTTAACTGACTGTCGATTTGGGTTTTTGCGCGAATGACATCCTCATACCCCATAATTTTCAGTTGATCAGATTTCTGGAGGGATTGAATTTCCTCTACTATCTGATCGACCTTCTTCTTATCAGCGATACCCAATTTTTCAAATGGGTACAGGGTTTCCATTATTCGTTTATTGAGGTCGTCTATCTTTTCCTGTATGGCTTCCACAGAGGTCTTTTTTTGCCTCCAGATCCTCCTTAACACCTGGATATTCTTCAGCATTTTGGGCGTTGCTTATTTTGCCCAACAACACGATTATCTGCGGATAATAAGCTGTTGAAGGGTGATCCGGAATCGATTTATAATCCTGGTAGTCCCGGTCAGTAAACAAATAGTCTTCATAATTGCCGCTTCCTGTGTTAAATAAATCGGTTACAGCACCATTTCCCTTTTCCGTTATGTTCATTGCAGCAGCCAAATATTCAGAGGTGTTGCTGAGATTGGCATCACTCATCATCTCCGCCAGATACTTATAGGAATACACATAGCAGCGCTCTTCTATCGGAACTGCCATATAGCGCTCAAAAAGCAATTTAATCGTTGAAATTTTCTGATTGCCACTATTCTTTAACTTGATAATATCCTGGTTTAATTGAGCTATTTTTTCCTTAAACTCTGTCATCATCTCGGGTCGGAAGTCATACAGGGAACGGTACCCAACAAGATACCGGTAATAAGCAGTTAGTGCATACAAAGTCTGCTCCGATGCTATGGAGTTGCTTTGATCCGGTTTGGCGCTCAAGTTTTCTTCATCGTAGGTATAGGAATGGATAAAACCACCATCCGGGCGCCTGTATTTCATGATGCCATCGATAACAGTGTTCCCTCCCTTGATGAAGCGTTGATCAGTTAACGGATCTATACCCAGCGCACATAAAGCAACTAATACCTGGCCGGTGCTCTCAACATTTTCCATTCCCCAACTGGAAAAATCTCCATCCGGCCTCTGTAGAGTGGATAATCGTTCCAGGGCTCTGACGAACGCTTGCCTTTGTTTCTTTGTTATTCCACTTGCAGACATATGTGTATATTTGTTCGCTGTTGTAATAGGGAGCCAAGGCCTGTATGGCCATTGCTGTTATATCTGGATCTATCTGTTCGCCATCAAGGGAAAAACCCCCATCCTTCAGCTGCTGCGCTAATATTTCAGGGATAATGGTATCCCTCGTATCCATCGCATCAGCAGGGGTTCTATAGCGCATGGAATCCAAGGTGATCAACCCCCAAATCAAACCATTCACTCCCTGCTCTGACAACGGTTTGGTGCGGCCGCGGTAACAGACGCCATCTGCGATTAAATTAATGGGATTGTGATCACTATCTGTTCCTATTTGAGTGGGATCACCCCCTACCGATAATACTGCCAGAGCAATGCGATGCCATTCGGTCGCCTTTGTGTTATCGAGTTTCCCCTCATTTTTATAGCGTTTGGTGATGTTCTGCTTGACCATTTCCAAATAGGCCTGGGTATTATCTTGGATACCCAGGCGTCCAACTGCAAACACGTACCAATCTGATACTTCAGTCCCGGCACCAGCCAATATCTCATTGCTGATCAAATTGCCCTTTGCATTTTTATTGACTGATTTTTTCCAGGCGATAATCTTCTCAATGTTTTGTTGAATTTCCGGTTGAGAATAATCTCTGTGTTCTGCAAATGCAGCGACAGGATTAATAATTAAGAGTAAACATACAAAGCTGACAATTTTGACTACCAATCTCCCCAATTTTCTACATCTCCTACACCCATAGAGTAACCACCATTAATATCTTTTCCGTACCACAAGGTAAACCGGATACGCACTACATCGCCATCCTGCAGATTCCTTTGATCAAAACCCAGATTGGGATAGATGCCGTTAACACAATACATCCAGCCGCTTCCACCGGTAAAGTCAAATTCCCCCAGACTGTTACTATGGTATTTTGCCGGATCGGTGATATTGGTAAGGCCGGCTTCATCCTCTAACCGTTTTGCCAATTCTTCAGGAATCACTGGATTGGTTACTAATCCGGGAAGGAGGATGTGTGCAAGATAAAAGCCGTTGCCTATGGTGCCTTTATGTTTATAATCAAAACCATTTTCCTCCAACAAATTGATCAGTATATGAGCAGAATACTCTCCTTCTCTTAATTCAACTTGTGTCGGTGGGATTAAATAACCGAGACCGATGGTTGTCGCTTCTACACTAAAGGTGGCGTGACCGATTATGTCACCGTCATTGGCACCGGCACTGTGTACAATAAAGCGGTAGGTGACACTGTTATTCTCTGCATCAGTCAGCGTTATAGTAAGCACATTTTCCCCGGGGTTTAACTTGACGGTGTAACTTGTTTTTACGCTGTCATCCCAGATGCATTTGACAACAATGTCATTAACCTTTACTTCGATATTTTTTGCGTAGATTTTATTGCCCTTATAGTCCCTCGGCTCAATTTCAAAGGTATAGAGTCGCCCTTTGATTGTGCCATTATGCAAAATGTCTGTTCGCCTTAATCTGGGTAGATGGCTGTCCTTATCTATTTCTTCTCCACTGCCATCTATAACAGGTATCACATAAACAATCCTGTATTGTTTTTCAGTCTCTGACCCTGCGGGGCCTGCTCGTAAAACAATTTCATTATCACCCTTATTCAGGCTTACAGCATAATGAGCATCTCTGCCTTCAACTGATTTGCCGTTCAACAAAACCTCTAATGGTATCTCCTGATCACCCTTAACCGCTTTCGCGTTAAAGCTAAAGGCGGGAGCACCCACTTGTTGGCTCTTTAAGTCTGTGATAATTTGACAGCCCGCCGGTTTTTGGTAGATGACATTAAATGTCACTTGCTTATCCTTATTGCCATCAGATGCATGTAAACGAATGATATTCGTTCCCTCTCTGAGCTCACAGGTATACTTTCCATTGCTTCCTTTAAGTTCTTCGCCATTTAAATATGCTTTTAGTTTTATATCTTTATCTTTGTGTTTTGCCCTGGCATTAAAGGAAAAAACAGGATTGTCCACTGATGTATCCGCTAAATCAGTGGTGATGATGATGTCACCTTCATTGAGAAATACAGTATAATCGCGCTGCGCAACAATTTTTTTGCCGGTCTGATCACTATAGGTAATTTTTATACTGATTGTGTTTTCGCCATCGGTCAGCAGCACCTTCCCGAGAAAGCCTTGTACCTTACTTCCATTTACTTTGATCTCAATGTCTTCCACAGTTAAATTATGGTCTTTTTGAATAATCGAAAAGGAATAGCTTTTGTATGCTACAACCTCACCATTCTTAATTGTGGTCATAAAGAATCCATCATAAAGAATGTCCTCTCCTGGACTACCCCCATCTTTTATTACGTAGTAATCATTTCCATCCTTATCACTGTCCCCATCCTCTGATTGCACAGGAGTTGTTCGCTCATCGGGATTTTTCGGGGTTTCCGGATCTTCATTATCCCCTTGCTCCGGAACACCTTGACGTTCTTCATTCATAGCTTCTTGTTCAGAACCGGTATCAGAATCAACATATACTTTAGATAAATTTTCTAATTCTGAGCCAGCAATCTCGTTTGGCGCGGCCATTGAATTATATGCGGCTTCTGCGCTGAGGGGATTTTTAGGTTGGGCTTTATTAACATTGGTTAGAAAAACCACAGCCATACAGAATGATAAAATAAAAATACCAAGAATAAACATTTTTTCTTTATTTAAGCTGTCTGGCTTAAATAATTTAAATTTATTTTTCCCCATTTCTCTTCCACTCCTTTAATCACACATAGTCCCTTAAGGGTAGATTATTTGTGATTATTTGAGATTATTAATCTTATTACTGGGCCACAACCTCAATAACCATAATCAGGCTGAACAGCATCTTCTCAGCTTGTCCTAAAATCAATAACAATCCCCCTTCTCCTGATAAAAAAACCGGAGGTGCTTTAAAAATGCACACCTCCGGTTTTCCGGTCGGTCTTTATTATTTATTATTTTACTTTTTACTTATAGTTGATGCTATTTTTAATCTTCCACGCGCACTGGTTCAGCATTCTGAACTATTACTCTTATTTCACTAAATGCTATACAAGCAGGATGCGCGGGCTAACAATATAAAAATGAACTGCGCTTCGGCAGTTCATTCGTAATAACCTCTTTGAAAGTGAAAAGGCATACTCCTTCCCCACCGAAAGGCACTATGTGATGGCATAAGGCAGGTTCCTGACTTGAAATCATCCAGCACCCTTTCCTTCCCATTTTCATTAAGGATGCTGTCCTTCTTACAGTAGCGGGGGCTGTCATGGTTTTTCACCATGTTCCCTTTTAATGCACATCTGTGCAACCACTACACCAATATAGTATCCAGTAAAGTATTAAATTTGTTATTAGTATACACTATTATTAATACCTCGTCAAAAATTATTGTCATACTCACATTACATTACATTACATATAGATGTTAACAAAAGAACTGTTCCCGCGTCATATAGCTAGAAATTTAAACTACCTATTAACGGGTTTTTCCCCTTATAAGCTAATAACGCTATCCCCATCACAATAATAATCATACCAACAGGTATATAGTTTTTTGCTCCAGTGCGAGGTAAATTGGCATTAGCCTCGGTATTCACCGTATCATCTTCTTTGGTATTATCCAGTTTTGCTGCATCTTTCAATAATTCAGCAATAACCTCATAATTTTTTATGTCTTTTTGTTCTGATTCTGGTATAGATTTGTAATGGGCTTGTACCTCATCGATAATACCCATTATTTCATTGATATTATCCGAGTTTACGGGAACCTTCTTCTCTCCATCCATGAGTTTTTCACTAATTAATGCATTTACATATTCGATTTTTGCTGGAATGAAATATTCTTCGTAACTACTGATAGCTGCTAAGTCTTCTGGAGTAAGCCCTGCAATAGTGTTGCCTCTCACTCAATTTGACGCTGCAATTCTCACCGCCAATAACGGAAGAATTATAGCGACAGTCTGCCATAAAGTTGAGAATTCAGGTGCCAATCAAAGTCTAGCTAGATAATGCCAGTCAGTGTGCATAGTGTGGATAATGTAGAGATCCCCCCAGCACCCAAACCAAACCTGTCATGGATACTGAGAGGATCCTTACCCTTTAATTACCTTACCCCGCTGTGCCACGCTGCCTTTCCATATCAGCAAGAATACGCCCGATACTCTTTACGTCCTCAACCACATCCCATTGCCCCTTTGCTGTGTC
>NZ_CDRZ01000249.1 GCF_000946815.1 Syntrophaceticus schinkii
AACCTTCATCTACAAGCCAAACTCCCATTCACCCCGAAATAGTGCTCCATATTGCCGGGTGATTTCCGTCTGTCCAGTATCTCCTTCACCTGTTTTTTCGTTTTCTTTCTGGGGTATGCCGGTTGTCGATCACCCTGTCTGCCCTTTTCACCTTTTCCTCGAGAGGCATTTGCGCCTGGATGCGGAGTTTTGCTTCCTCTGCAGACAGGTTGTCCCTTTTCATCAGCCTCTCCAGTTGTGCAGCAGGATCAACTGTCACTACCCAGACCTCATCCACCAGCCTCTCTAACCCCAACTCCAAGAGGATAGGCGCATCAATAACTATAATTTCTTTATCAAGGGAGTCTCTGCAGCAACCCAACTGTCTTTCGATCTCCGTGATAATAAAGGGGTGTGTAATTTTATTCAATTGATCCAGTTTATCTGCATCAGCAAAGACAATCCTGCCCAGTTCTTTTCTCTTGATGGTCTGGTTACTGTTTAGAATCCCTTCACCGAAGTGATCCACAATCTGCTTCCATGCCGGCATGCCGGGTTCTACCACCTGCCGTGCAATGAGATCCGCATTGATAATTTGCCCGCCAAGTTCCATGATCATTGCACTCACAAGGCTTTTTCCAGTGGCAATGCCGCCTGTTAATCCGATCACATATCCCAATACCATTTTCCCCCAAATTGATCAAAATATTTTAAGCAGACCCAGCATACACAAGAGGAGGCCTGCGATGACCGGTCCCTGCGTGCGCATCCACATAAAAGTTGAGGAACGCCCTAAGTAAACCCCCAACAGAAGAAAAAACAGCTGAAAAATAGCGATAAACAAAACGGTCTGAATCCCAACTGAGCCGGCTAATGCGGCTCCAAAAACCGCCCCCAGTGCATCAACAGAAAGGGCAAAAGCTAAAAAAAAGTGATTCCTGGATGCTGATTACTCCGGAAGCATCGATATCAGCGCAGACCGGCTCCTCAAATATCTGGATGATCACTGCCAGGGAAGCCAGCCGCAGTTCCACTACTTTTTTAACCTTCTCATCTTCCTGATTAATATTCTTATTATTATTCCGTGGACGGAATAACCACCACAATCCTATCCCCAACAGGATCATTCCACCCAGTTTCTCACCCCATACAGGCGGAATTATCTGCGCAACAGCACTGCCGAAGAAAACCGAAAGCCCCACAATGAACATAGAGGCACAAATTAAGGCACAATATGATACCAGAGGTATTTTTATCCGGCGCAGTCCATAAGCAAAGCCGGCACTGAAGGCATCCAAACTCAAGGCTATAGCAAAAAATATTAGTTTCCCAAAATCCACTATCCACCTCACCCCTACCTACAATCTATTAAGTAGAGGTAAAGGTGGTGTCTACTTCTGACAGGATGGGCAGTAGTAGGAACTGCGCCCTCCCTGCTTGATCCTGACTATAGAATTCCCACAGGAGGGACAGGGTTTACCTGCTCTGCTGTGCACCCGAAGCTTATTCTGAAATTCACCTTGATTTCCGTCACCATCCACATAATCCCGCAGGGTTGTGCCATGGTACCTGATAGCTGACTTGAGAACACTGCGCAATGCCATATATAGCTTTTTTTGTTCCTGGATGTTTAAAGAGTCTGCCGGGCGCTGCGGATGAATTCCTGCCTTGAAAAGGATCTCATTGGCATAGATATTCCCCACCCCAGCAATAAATGACTGGTTGAGAAGCAACTCCTTAACCTGTCCCCTTCTTCCCTTGAGTCTTTCCAGAAATAGATCCAGGGTCAGCCGTGAGTCAAGGGCATCATACCCTAAAGCCATGAATGGTGGGAAAGTATCTAAATCCTGCCGGTTCAACAGGTGCATAGTACCAAATTTGCGGATATCCTGAAAGTGAATCTCCATCCCCTGGTCAAGGTAGAAGATGACACGTGTATGTTTATTTACTGGAAAACCGGCTTCTGAAAAGATCAGGCGGCCGGTCATACGCAGGTGGATCACCAAAACCATGGAGGAACCGATCTCCATGAGCAGATACTTCCCCCATCTGTTAAAACCGGTGATTTTTTGCCCCTGAAGAGAGCTGGCAAAGAGCTCCGGATCTGGCTTTTTGATGGTCTTTTCATGAATCACTGTCACTTTCCTGATTACATGGCCGAGGGCCTTTGGTTCCAGGGAGCGAAGAATTGTTTCCACTTCAGGAAGTTCGGGCATTCTTTTACTCCACACCCTCCATGTCATTCCAGTTGGGGCCTGTTTCAATGCCCACTTTCAAAGGAACAGCAAGCTCGATCACATTTTCCATCCCAGAGCGCACCAATGAAGCAAGGGGTTCTAACTCCTCTGCAGGAAGTTCGAAGATCAGCTCATCATGAACCTGCAGGAGCAGGCGTGTTTTTAAAGACTTTTCCTGTAAATCCTTGTGGATGCGCAGCATAGCCATCTTGATAATATCCGCTGCACTTCCCTGGATCGGTGTGTTCATTGCAGTCCTTTCTCCGAAGGCTCTTACATTCCGATTGCTGCTCAACAGATCCGGAAGATACCTGCGCCTCTTTAACAGTGTCTGTACATAGCCCTTTTCTCTTGCTTCCCTGATCGTTTCTTCTATAAAACGCTTCACACCGGGGTACTGAAGGAAATAGTTTTCAATGTACCGGGCAGCCTCTTCCCTGCTGACACCGACATCCCGTGCCAGTCCATAATCTGTGATACCGTAGATGATCCCGAAGTTGATCCCCTTTGCCCTGCGGCGCAGATCCGCTGTAACATCTTCTTGCGCAACACCAAATATGGTTGCCGCAGTTCTGGTGTGGATATCCTCGCCATGCTGAAAGTCAGCGATCAACCGCGAATCCCGGGACATGTGGGCGAGGACCCTCAGTTCGATCTGGGAATAATCCGCGGCCATCAGAATCCAGCCAGGCTCTGACGGAATGAAAGCACTTCTAATTTCTCTTCCCAGTTCATCTCTGACCGGTATATTTTGTAGATTTGGCTCAGTACTGCTCAGCCTTCCGGTGGCGGTGATGGTCTGGTTAAATGTTGTATGCACCTTTCCGGTCCGGGTGTTGACAAGACTCTGCAGCCCATCGACATAAGTTGACTTAAGCTTGGTAAGCTGCCTGTACTCCAGCATCTTACTTGGAATTTCATGAAGTGGGGCCAGTTTTTCCAAGACTTCAGCATCTGTGCTGTAACCGGTCTTCGTTCTTTTGATAACAGGAAGCTTCAATTTTTCAAAAAGGATTTGCCCCAGTTGACGTGGAGAATTAATATTAAAGCCCTCCCCCGCCAATGCATAAATATCAGCAGTTAAAGTCAAAAGCTGTTTGCTGAGCCGGCGGGACATTTCCTCCAGGCGGGTCAGATCAAGCTTAACACCCTGGATCTCCATCTCAGCTAAAACTACAGATAAAGGCAGTTCCAGTTTATAGAAGAGATCAGCCAGGTCATCTCTTTGTAAAGCTTCTATCAAGACTGCCCACACTTTCTTGATCATCAAAGCCCGCTGTGCCGCTCCGGTTTCATCCTGAGCGAAATTAACCACCTGATCGAGGTACTTTAATGAAAGATCCTCAATCTCCGGGTTGGATAGTGATGAATTCAATAAGTAAGCACCAAGCATTGTATCTCCCTTGATCCCCTTAAGGTCAAGTCCATGGCGCCTGCACATGATTAACTCCGCTTTGGCATCATGGCAAAACTTCACATAATCCGGGCCAGCCAGAACCTCATCCAGCAGTGCAAGCATTTCTCCCTGCTGCTTTGCATCTTCTGGAAAAGCGATTGCAACGCAGCTGTCCCCCCAGGCAACCCCAAGCACAGATACGGCTGCACTGTGTGGAGATATGCCGTTTCGCTCAAAGCAGAACGCAAACTCTCCTGTTTCTTTCAGCTCTTCTATGAGATCAACCAGCTCAGGTTTGGTTTTTATAAGGCAGAAGTCCTCACCCTCATCAGGTGCTGCGATATCTGAGGGGATCTCTTCCTGTATATTTTTCAATAACAACTTGAACTCCAGCTGTTGGAAGATATTAATCAGTGCCTCATAATCCGGCTGTTCCATCTTGAGGTCTGCAAAATCAATCCTGACAGGAACATCCTGGGCAAGTGTGGCCAATCTCTTACTCATCAGTGCCTGGTCCCCATACTCTCTAAGAAGAGCGGCCATTTTGGGAGTCAGTTGATCCAGATTGGCAAGGCATTCCTCAACACTATGGAACTGTTGGAGAAGCTTGACTGCGGTTTTAGCTCCGATCCCAGGTACCCCCGGTATATTATCACTCTGGTCACCTTTCAGACCCTTGTAATCTGCAACCTGAGAAGGGGTGATTCCATACTTCTCGTTAACCCCCTCCGGAGTGAAACACTCTAAATCGCTGATCCCCTTGCGTGTAATCAAAGCCTTTGTCTGTTCAGTTACCAACTGGAGCATATCGCGGTCCCCGGACACGATCAAAACTTGAATGCCCTTTTTCTCAGCCGCCCTGACCACCTCACTGATTAAATCATCACCCTCATAGCTTTCCAATTCCAAAACCGGTATACGCATAGCTGCTAAGACCTTTTTGATCAGCGGGAACTGCGGCCGCAGTTCATCAGGTGTCGCCTTTCGGTGTGCTTTATAATCTGCATATTCCTCATGTCTAAAGGTTATGCGACCGGCATCAAAGGCAACAGCCAGGTAATCGGGCTGCTCCTGGCGGATGATCTTCTGGAGCATGGTCGTAAAACCATAAACGGCATTGGTAAAATATCCTGTAGTTGTCCTTAATAGCGGTAAGGCATAGAAGGCCCTGTGCGCCAAACTGTTTCCGTCAAGAATAACAAGCTTCTTCATCAAAGCTCCCCTCAATCTCCCTTCTTTTCATCACCCCAACCATCCCCAATAATCGAATAATAGGTCCCGGCTTGCTTTATTGCATTATGCTTCTAGGTACCCTGGTCATCTTTTTCCGACCCCCGGCTTCCGACACCTATTCCCACTTCCAACCTCCCGCTTCCCACACCTCATTTCACCAGGCTTTTTTTGCAATATTCATATTAATGGGAGGTTCAACGCAATGTTTTTGCTGTCTATTACTAAGCAGCAAGACAATCTCTTTTTTCAACGACTAACGACTAACCACCAAATTTATTGCCCCTCTTTTGTCGTCTATATCAAGGCTTGTCTCCAACTCTGAACTGAGCTTTTTCATCTTTTGTAAAATCCGAACAGCGTCATCTCCCACTGCTGGTCGAGGCTGCTCATCAGCGATCATAACCGGATAAAGCTCCACCTTCTGCAGATCGTTTCCCTGGAAAAATGTCTTGACCAAAACAGTCTCCCAGCATTTTGGCCGGCGCTGCTTGTCAAAAACAAAATTCCCCAAACTGTAAGCAATAAAGGACCCCTTATACATTTCAACACCCTGCAGGCAGTGGGGGTGATGCCCAATAACCAGCTTTGCTCCGGCATCCACCAGCCTGTGGGCTGTCTCTTTTTGGTAAACCTCAGGATAATCAGAGTATTCGGTACCCCAGTGCAAAGAAACCACAATGATATCCACCTGATCCCGCAGGGAGGAGACGGTGTTAACCAGCTCGTCAGCATCAAACTTCTGCACACCCGGGAGGTCAGGCTTCGCTTCAAAGGTGCGGGGATACTGATAACTCCAAAAGATATCTGCCATCTCTGTTGCGGCAATAAAAGCAATCTTCTGCCCTTTTACATCCTTGATCACCGGCTGAACAGCCTCTTCCAGATCCTTTCCCCCACCAACAGGATCAATCCCCTGTTCATGCAAAGCCTCCAGTGTATCCAAAAGGGCTGGGGAATCATAATCAAGGATATGATTATTGGCTATACTCAGCACATCATAACCCGCTTCTTTCAGAGCCTTGGCAGCTGCAGGATCACAGCGAAACCAAATCCCTTTTCCCGGTATGGGTGTGCCTCTGTTAGAAAGTGATGTCTCCAAATTGCCAAATGTGAGATCTGCGTTGTTCAATAGGGGTGCCATCTGCTCAAAGGGATAGAATGATCCTTTTTCTTTCATGGCCACCGCCACACGCCTGCTCAGCATTAGATCCCCATTTGCCACAAAAGTCCACTCCGGAGATAGTTCAGGCTGCTGAGTCACCTGGTTATCCTGCGGGGCCACCGATGGAGGAGAACCTCCCCACTGTCCCCAGGCAATAAATGCAGCCAGTATAATCAGGAGAATTGTTAGAGATAAAACAGACCACTTTTTCCTGCGTGTATTCTCGCGATAGCGCACAGCAACCCCCTCATTTATGACAAGATAACTCAATTAGAATAGTCGTTAGTGGTTGGTCGTTAGTAAAAAAAGATGCACTGGGAACTGTCACCCCTTGCAACCCTTTTCCAACGACTAATGACAAACCACTACTTTAGCTAACCACCATTTTTGCTTTATTCATATCATTTGAATCAGAAGAAACGTTCCCCTTACTTTTTTCCAACGACCAACTACCAACGGCTAACATAAACACCAACTGTACAGTTTTACGTTATAGGCAGCAAGTTTGGATGTAGCAGGGAATAGTCCATTTCCAACAACTAACGACTAACGACCAACCACTAAAATACTAACCACTACTTTCCTCTAGGCTGTCCAGGATCTGTACCAGTGCTTCTTCATCAGGTAAATCCAGCAGGCCTTTTTCTGCTTTAAGGCGCAATTCTGCGGGAAGACTGTTTGTTTTGAATTTTGTTACCCGCACTATCCCACCGTTTACCCCAGCAGGTCCCCTTATCACTGCTACAAAGCCACCCTTCTCTCCTAGATGAGTAACCTCGGAGCATTTGTCGCACAGATTTTCCACTGTCCGGGAAACCATCACCTGGTGATCACCATAGCTTGACCGCCATCCCTGACCAGACGGATACAGCTGGCGCAGGTCCCGCAGTGTCAGCACCTTTAAGTCCAGGGGGGTGGTTTCCTTGCAGTCTTCGTGCTTGCACAGGCTGTAGTCAGTCTTAACTAAGATCTTAGTCCCCTCGGGGAGGGGGCGCCGCGCAACCACCTGTTCTTGCCACAGGTAATATCCACCTACAAAAACAATAACCAATAGAACATAAATCAGGAGGCGGGAATACTTTTGTTTCATAGTAAACACCCTTTAATAAGTTCTTATTAATAAATATTACCACTCCTCCCGATATTATGAATATTGTTATAAAAAACTACGCCTCTTCGAGCTGCTGGATTATTTCATCGGGAATGTCAAAGTTTGCATAAACATTCTGCACATCATCATGGTCTTCAAGTGCATTAAGAAGATTTAAGATCCTTTCCGCTGTTGTCTTATCTGTCACAGGAACCATGGAGTTAGGTACCATGGTAACTTCAGCGCTGTCGCATTTGATCCCATGTTCGGTAAGAATACCCTTGATCTTCTCCAGTTCTTCGGGTGCTGTCACAACCTCTATGGTATCTTCTTCTTCCCGCACATCCTCAGCACCCTCCTCGATCAAGAGAAGCATTAACTCTTCAGGATCCATAGCCAGCCCTGTTCTGGGAATAATCAGTAATCCTCTGCGGTCAAACATCCAGGCTACACACCCTGCCTCCCCAAGATTACCCTCATGACGGGAAAAGAGGTGACGAATTTCAGGAGCAGTACGATTGCGGTTATCTGTCAGTGTCACTAATAGTACAGCAACACCACCTGCCGCATACCCCTCATAATTCACTTCTTCATAATCTACACCATCCAACTCCCCTGTTGCTTTTGCAATATTACGGTTGATGTTATCCATGGGCATGTTGACCTCACGAGCCCGGGTAATCGCTGTTCTCAAAGCTGGGTTAGCATCAGGGTCAGCACCCCCACGACGAGCTGCCACATAAATCTCCTTACCGAGCCTGGTAAAAACCCTACCGCGTTTTTCATCTACTCTGGCTTTACGGTGTTTGATATTTGACCATTTGGAATGTCCAGCCATAAATCACCCCACCCTTCAAAAGTCTGGTATCGGCGGTGTCCGCCTTTTATGTTCACTACCTCTCCGCATTCCTTCTATTCTTTCCCTGATAGCATCAGGAACATCTCCACCCAATAGATAGCGGTCAAGCATTGTATAAGAGAACCCCATTTCCTCTTCATCTGTTT
This sequence comes from Syntrophaceticus schinkii, assembly GCF_000946815.1. Lineage (GTDB taxonomy): Bacteria > Bacillota > DSM-12270 > Thermacetogeniales > Thermacetogeniaceae > Syntrophaceticus > Syntrophaceticus schinkii. Next base: position 8,103 of record NZ_CDRZ01000249.1, read on the forward strand.
GATTCTCCCATAAGCCTGCACTGGGAGGCTTCGTAATAATCTTTTCAGGCACCTTGAGGTAATAAGCCATCTCCCTCACCTGGCTTTTAACAAGGTTACCCAGAGGGATCATGTCACTCCCTCCATCACCATGTTTAGTAAAATAACCTACGGTAATCTCGCTTTTGTTGCTGCCTCCCACAACAAGATAATTATAAATGCTGGCATAATAATAGAGGACAATCATGCGCAGGCGTGGCTTCATATTAGCCAGTGTAAGCTGCATTTTTTCACCGGAAAGTCCTGCACCGCCCGGATCCAGCAGTTCCCGCAAAACATCATAGACATGATCAAGTACAACAACCCTGGTCTGCAGTCCTAAAGCATCGGCAACCAGTCTGGCATCGTCCATATCTTGATCAAGGCTGTGGCATGGCATGATCACCGCAAGAGAGCTTTCCGAAAACGCCCTCTGGCAGAGTGCTCCCACCAGTGCTGAATCCAAACCGCCGCTTAAGCCGTAAACAACCCCTTTTGCCCCTGCTCCAGCCACTTGTGAACGGATCCATTCTATTAGAGACAAGGCTGTTGCGGGAATATCCATCTTATCAGGCATCAAGAAACACCCCATTTGAATTTTAGCAGAACATCTATTTTACAGCAATCAAAGCTCTTGCTTCTGGCAGTCGTATTCCAAGAGAGCATTTTTAACCGCCAGTTTGATAATGAAATAAAAGATATAGATTCCCAATACGACAAAGAGGGCGTTAACTACTATGCACACTGCCGTCGCCATCAGCAACCCCCCAATTTAAAAAGATACTAATTCTACATCCCCTATCGCACCAAGTTTATCACCCAGGATCACCACTGCCCCCTGGACACCCCTGATTTTACAAACTTTCTCCAGAGCAGGTGTAATATCCTCTTCCCTGTGCACTAAATTTCCCAGAGTGGAAGCAGCGGCATCCGCGAGAGCAGCACTATGACTGATCACTATCGCTGCATCGGTGCATCCTAAACTCAAGGATGGGCCTACTGTGGCAGAGGATGTGCATACCCCACAGCCACTTGGTCTTGGAGAAAACCGCAAGCTCACCTTTCCGGAAAGGGGAGATTTACCGGCGAAAATGCCGGTTGTAATAGGGTGTTCTGTCTTAAAGTAGATATCCCCACCATTTTCCACGATAACCTCTCTTGCTGTACGCTGCAGTTCCCGCCCCATCACTTCTGCAACAGCACCGGCAACTGCAGCCATGGGGCCTACACCTGCCCGCATGGCAGCGGCAGCCATCAATCTGACAATACGGGGAGCACCTGGCAAAAGGCGATGTGGTATCAACGTCCACTGAAACTCTTCATCGCGGACAATGTACTGTTCCAGGTCACTTCTGATCCCCGACAACAGCGACAAAGACTTCTTTTTCAGTTCACCACTGAAGCTTCCACTATCAATACTGATCAGCAGATCCGATTCTTTTAATAAAACAGGGAAGGAAACCATCCCCTTCCCCTGTACCAGTTTGCGATAGGTTCTCCTGCTGTACTCCATAGCTTAAAAGCGTACCTCTACTGCACGCGCCATACAGACATCCAAACAGCTTTCACAGATGATACATTTAGAATCGTCAAAATGCACTTCCCTATCCGGGGTCGTCATATAAAGAGCCCCCGCCGGACAAAAAGAGGTACAGGCCCCACACTGCAAACAGCGGTCCTTATCCCAAAAGATTGTTCCGCTCAGAGGGGACATATCCACCCCTATGCCTTTCAAATATTCCAACCCGCGGTTGTAATTCTCTGAATCACCACTCAACTCCAATACTACATAGCCCTCTTTATGTGGGTTGATATCAGCCTTCAAAATATTGACGATAAGGTCATAATCCCTTACCAGGCGGTAGATGATCGGTTGTTCCACAAGAGCGGATGAAAATCGCAGAACAAATTTATTGGCAACCAATGAATGTCCTCCCCCTATCTGTTATTCTTTTTCTCCTCAAGGTTATTGATGGTAATACCTGCATCTATTGATGGAAGCGCCTGCACCGGTTCAGTGAGCAGGAAATCACCCTCTGCAATCCAGGTTTTGAGAATTTGGGCTATCTGCCGCGCCTTGGCGTAGCTGGAAAGAGGTGTTGTAGGTACTTCTTTGCCCTGGATAGTAATCGCTCCTGACCTCAGTTCAGCATAACTCACCTGTCCCAGTTCCTCAGAGACTCTTTGCGGATAAGCAGAACTGTAATCCATAACAGGTGCATAGATCTCCTCATCTGTTACAGCGCAGAAGCGCAGTATCTCCTCATTGAGAACAGGGATGGGGATGCCAATGCCCACTGCCATACTTGCCCCATACCCTACATAACTCACTCCTCGCAGCCACTCCGGGCACATCTGCTTGAGGTCGCCGATCAATGCCAGGTTCCCGCTCCATCCAGGGGTACACCATTCTCTCCCCTGGATACACCAGGGTTGTGCTGGGTGCCATGCCAGGCAACATAGCCGGTACCCCCACCCAAGAAAATACGCGTGCCCACACCGATAGTTCGATAATAGGGATCATTTAACATAGGGCTTAACTGGCCCGATGTGGAGTAACCGGCATTTCCCAGCCTGGGCTTGAGTACCCCCATATAGGTATAGATAGTTCTGTTCGATGAATTAACAGCTACCCCATAATTCTGGTAGGCATTGCGGGGGTTGAAGAGGATGGCATCATTGATCTCCTCAAGTGTAACCCAGGTTTCAATATGCCGGCGGGGATAGCAGTCGGTCCCATAACCGAAGGCCTCCAGTTTTACCTCTTTTCCCGCCACCAGGTCCTCGATGACATGCCCCCCACCATACAGGAAGCGGCCGGGGTAGACACGATTATCAGGATCGCTCTCCGGAAGAGCTGTTGCCCCTATATAGGCATCCACAGCAGCAATTCCCGCATAAGCGGGAACACCGTTCAGATAAGCCCTGTTCATTTTGATGCGCGGTTTGGCATGACCGAAATTAAGAAAGGCCCCACTGGAACACATCGTTCCAAAGGTTCCTGTTGTAACCACATCCACTTCCCGGGCTGTCTTTTCCACACCCTTCTCTTTAACCAGGTCGATGATCTCCTCGGCCGTAACTACGACGGCTTTCCCTTGTTTAATTTTCTCATTAATCTCCGCATACGATTTTTCAACAGCCAACTGCCCTGCACCTCCTGAGTTTATCCTGTAAATTATAAGATAAAAAAAAGACCCCCTGAGAGTGGAGGCCCTTTTATCGAGCACCCTCTTATCTCCCAGAATCCATTATTCTGCGGGAATTGGCACCTCGCCCTACTTAGGACCGGTTGCCGGGTTTCATTGGGCCCGTCCCTCCACCACTCTGGATAAGAGTATCACTATTCAATTTAATTACCGATAATTACATTATCACACGGTAAAAGGGCTGTCAAACATTTTCTAATTCTCTGATCGGCTCTTTTCAGTATTTTTCCACCTGTTCAGTGGCTTCTTTCCCGACATCAGACAGTTACCTGATCCGAAGGGCTCACAAACTATTTCTCAGTTTCTTTAATCGGTTCTTTAAGGGCTTCTTCTACTTGGTCGGTGGTCTCCTTAGATGCCTTACGAAATTCCTTGATAGTTTTGCCCAGGGATTTCCCGACATCAGGCAGTTTGCCGGGGCCAAAAATAATCAATACTATAGCCAGGATTGCTATTAACTCCCAGGGGCCAATATTGGGCAAAAAACCAAACATGGCTCTTCCTCCTCCTCAGTTTTTGTGCCTCTAGAAAGATCATTCTCTAGAAAGCAGTAAAATCCTGCGACTTATTCACTATCAATTTCTTCTAATATGATTTTATGGTCTACAAGAGCTAACTCCTTGATCCGCGCATTAATAATTAAACGCCGGCCGAAAATGTCTTCCAGCAGCAGTCCCCCTTCATGGAGCTGTAAGCGGTCAACATTTTCAAACACCTTTTCCTCCTTGTCACCTTTCAGAAGATATGCATTTGCCTCACACATATTCTCCAACCTCCCTGTACTTTTTGAGATTTTTGACAAGCATATCTATCAGATGCGGTAGGGGTTCCTGCTGTACCCCAATAACTTCCACTCTGTTCCTGCCGATAGGGAGCAGCACTTTCAGCGCACTGCTCTGACTGACCGCAGCAGCCATTGCGGGTGTAAATTCTCCCAGCATGGAATTTGCCACCAGGAGAGAAAGGGTACCTGTTACCACATCTACCTCATTAACAGTATATATGATTGCGCTCTCTCCTGTTGCTCCTTCATTCGCCCCTGCTTTGAGCATCATCGATGTAGCAACACTATTGGTTCCCAGACCAATGATTTCGATGCTCGCCCCTAATTCTTTCCTTATTTTTTCTGTGATATGCTTGCCGATACCGCCGCCCTGACCATCTATGACAGCAACTTTCATAAATCGGCCTCCCCGGTACCGGGAACCAATTCTGCTCCCAGGGTTTTCTCCATCTCTTGAAGAGCAAATTGATGAGCCTGATCATCGAAGGAGGCTACCGCATCCTTTAATATTTTAACATGATACTGGCGCATCCGCGCATCGGCAGCGGTATATAAAACACAGATATTAGTACATACCCCGGTAAGAATCAATTCATCAACTTCCAGTTCTCGCAGGGTAAGATCCAGGTCAGTGCCATAAAAACCACTGTACCTCCTCTTTGGTATAATATATTCACCATCCTGAGGAGCTAATTCCGAACAGATCTCTCCTCCTTCTGTTCCTTTCAGGCAGTGAGTCGGAAACATCTCGAATTCGCTGTCAGCACTTGTATGTTGGTCGCAGAGGTAAATAACAGGCCATTTTTCTGCTCTGGCTCTCTTTAGGACTTTAGAGATGACAGGAATCACCCGGTGCCCAGCTTCACCGGTGTAAAGAGCTCCCCCTTCTTGAACAAAATCATTCAACATATCAATAATGAGCAAGGCTTTTTTGGGCACCTTCACCCCTCCCCATTCATAGCAAATAATACCTGCCAGTACCCTCTAAAAAATAATTCTTTCATCGACTCTGACATTAAGAACTTAAACAAAGGGGGCACAAATTCCTGCTTTATAAATTCAGCAACTTTTCTTTTTCGACATCTTCCAGATAGCATCTGAGTATTTCCGCTACCCCCCAGGCTTGGGCAAAACAGCCACGCGGTGTAAAGGGATGTCCTCCATCAAAGATCTCTGATATTGTGCCAACCCCGTGGTCACGCAGGTGGTCTTTCATAGGTGCCAGGAGAAGGCGTGCAGTAAGGAAGCTTTCGGGTGAGTAATCAAAAACCTTCCGATATGCTGTCACAAAATGGCCCAAAAGCCAACTCCAGGCTGTTCCCTGGTGATAAGCACCATCGCGATGATACTGGTCTCCCCCGTAATGCCTTTGAAATTGCTGATCCTGGGGAGAAAGCGACCTGAGGCCATATACAGCATACAGCTCTTCGAAAACTCGCTTTACAACTGCTCTGGCCATCTTTTGAGGGAGTGCTGAATAGGGAAGGCTGACGGCGATGATCTGGTTGGGACGTACACGCCCATCCTTATTTGCATCATCAACAACATCAAAAAAGCACTGCTTTTCTTCATTCCAAAATAATGATAAAAAGTTCCTGTTCACAGTAACTGCAAGTTTGCTGTACTCTTTTTGTTGATCCGGATTTTCAGCCAGCTCGGACATCAACATCAAGGCATTATACCATAGTGCGTTGATCTCCACAGGTTTTCCCTGCCGTGGTGTGACAACCCAGTCCCCGACTTTGGCATCCATCCAGGTAAGCTGCAAGCCAGGAGTACCCGCTTTGATTAATCCATCCCGGTCCATTGCTATCCCAAACCTGGTTCCCACCCGGTAATAATGGATGATTTCCCGCATGGTCACCCAGAGGTGATCTTGAACAAAGGAATAATCCTCAGTATAGGCAAGATTATTTTGAACAGCATAAAAATAACCACAGAGAGGCATCCACTGTATTGTAGAGCGGCTCTTGCCCTGCATCGGTAAACATATTGGGGACCAGCCCCTCTTTTGTGTTTGCCGCAAAGGTGGCAAGGATCTCCCTGGCATCCTGGAAGCGCCCGGTGCAGAGAGTCAATCCCGGCAAGGCGATCATGGCATCCCTCCCCCAGTCATTAAACCAGGGGTAGCCGGCAATGATCGACTTTTTCCCTGTGGAGGCCCTCTCTACAATAAAGTCATCTGCGGCAAGGACAAGCTTTTGAACGAAATCATCACTGTAGCCCGCCAGGTCAAGGAGCGCATTACAGCGCTCTTTTTCATTATTTGCCAGCATTTCATAATTACAACCGGCAATTTTACCTGTGGAAAGAATAATAGAGAATTCCTCAGATGCTTGGGAATACAGTGTGAAATAGCCCGGGATGAAATGGTCTTCATAGCAAGGAAGCCCACGGTATTCTTCCATATAGTAGTACATCCCCTTATACCAGGATGGTGAATAAACAAATCCAGCACGGTCACTGGCCAGGTAAATATGAGGGGCACCACTATAGGGGGCAATCTCTACCTGCCGGTTATTAATAAACTCCTGATGGAACGGCCAGTCATTTTTCTGTGTCGTATGATGAAAGTCGCGACAGTTTATCAAGGGGAAAATAAACATTTCGAGATCTTGTTTCAGCTGGTTGACCACCCGATAATGCACCACAGTTGTGTTCTCCCCATGTACCATGATAATGGTCTTAATCAAAAAGATACCATCTATTTGATAGATGTAGGTGGGAAACGGGTAACGCTGAAAGTGCAGCAAATACCGGTAGCCCTCTTGGGCATAGCCGTCTCGCACCCGGTTTGTGCCCAATACACAGCGCACCTTATTTATATAAAGATCCTCGTCCAATTTCGCCACAAGCAGCCGCCTATCAACAGGTGGGTGCAGAGCAGCCAGCAGCAAACCGTGATACCTGCGTGTGTTCTCCCCTATTATCGTAGAAGAGGCAAATCCCCCTAAACCATTTGTCAACAGCCACTCTTTTTTACTCCCCAACTCAGGAGTCAGTTCAGTTTTGCCAAAACTTATATGCAATACATCCACCACCATATTATTCTAGGGTGACAGAGGGACGGGGGTCTTGTCATCTGTCCTAACTACGGCCTCTTTTTTCTTGTGCTGGTACTGCATGGGCGGCACAAGCATATATCTTGAATTATTATCCCACCAAAACACAATATTTATCTACATGACAGGGGGACGGGGGTCTTGTCATCTGCACATAAATACACCCTCCCACCACCTGAAAGACGGAAGCCGAAGGCCGGATGTTAAAAGTCTGAAGTAGACACATCGGGGGCAGTCTTCTCCCTACGAATCAAGAGGGTGACTGTCACCGTCAATTCCGTTTATCCTTTTCATCTGTTTCGCACGGGGACTGTCACCGCTATCTATCCAATCAACTTTCTTTCCGCGTCATATCGTCTCCCATGTCACCGTCTCAGAAAATCAAGAAGGAGCACAACTTGTGTGCTCCTTTAAATTATATTCTGGCAGCGACCTACTCTCCCGGGATGTCCCAGTACCATCAGCGCTGGAGGGCTTAACTGCCGTGTTCGGAATGGGAACGGGTGTTGCCCCTCCGCTCTAACCACCAGAAACTTTATTCAATTCATGACAGGGGTGACAGGGGGACGGGGGTCGTGTCATCGTGTCATCTGCACATAGATCACACAAACACCATCCACCAACCTGAAAGACGGAAGCCGGAGGCCGGATGTTAGAAGTCTGAAGTGGACACATGGGGGGCATTCCCCTTTCACATGTATCGCGCTATCATCTTTTTCCAACCACTAACGACCAACCACCAACTATTAAATCAATATCGAGATACTGTGTCCTATACTGTGACTTGCAATCTGTGGCATAGCATATTAAATCCAACCACTAACCACCAACCACTTAGCCTTTTGGGCGATTCCTTGGACCTGCCAAAGTAACCGTCCCCGTGGCTGGTCATACCAAGCAAAGGCGACTGGCGACAGTTTAGGCAAGCCCTCGACCTATTAGTACCGGTCCGCTTAAAGAGTTACCTCTCTTACACTCCCGGCCTATCTACCTGGTCATCTTCCAGGGGTCTTACTCCAGCTTGCGCTGGATGGGAAACCTCATCTTGGGGCCGGCTTCGCGCTTAGATGCTTTCAGCGCTTATCCGTTCCAAACATAGCTACCCAGCTGTACCGTTGGCACGATAACTGGTACACCAGTGGTCTGTCCATCCCGGTCCTCTCGTACTAGGGACAGCCCCCCTCAAGTTTCCTGCGCCTGCGACGGATAGGGACCGAACTGTCTCACGACGTTCTGAACCCAGCTCACGTACCGCTTTAATGGGCGAACAGCCCAACCCTTGGGACGTACTTCCGCCCCAGGATGCGATGAGCCGACATCGAGGTGCCAAACCTCCCCGTCGATGTGGACTCTTGGGGGAGATAAGCCTGTTATCCCCGGGGTAGCTTTTATCCGTTGAGCGACGGCCCTTCCACGCGGTGCCGCCGGATCACTAAGCCCTGCTTTCGCACCTGTTCGAGATGTCTCTCTCACAGCTTCAATG
>NZ_CDRZ01000250.1 GCF_000946815.1 Syntrophaceticus schinkii
ACCGATTGATAAATCATATTTGCACGTATGCCCTCTACGATGCACAGCAAAGGGGCAGTGATGTGGTTGAGGACAAAGATATCGGGCGTATTCTTGCTGATATGGAAAGGCAGCGTGGCACAGCGGGGTAAGGTAATTAAAGGGTAAGGATCCTCTCAGTATCCATGACAGGTTTGGTTTGGGTGCTGGGGGGATCTCTACATTATCCACACTATGCACACTGACTGGCATTATCTAGCTAGACTTTGATTGGCACCTGAATTCTCAACTTTATGGCAGACTGTCGCTATAATTCTTCCGTTATTGGCGGTGAGAATTGCAGCGTCAAATTGAGTGAGAGGCAACAGGAAATGATAAACACAAAAAATCTATTATACTGTAGCAAATTGTAACATGCGAATTTTGCCAAGTGTTTTGTGAATAGAGCGTAAGTTAGTATGGGGAAAAAAAGAGTTTGTGTGGTTGGGGGTGGGCCTGCAGACCTGGCAGCGGCAGTGGAAGGTGCCAGATTGGGTTTGAGTATTGACCTTTTTGAGCGCAGTAAGATAGGGAAGGGATGCGCTTTCACCGGGGATTAATGACAGGCCAATGGACAAATTAATTATTGGTTTTGTGTTTCGAAGACACCGGCTTTCTCTTCCAGATGGTGACGGGTTTTTTCATCAACTTGTCCCGATATGGGTAGCCCTGTATGCAGTTGGTATGTCCGTACAGTAAGTTCAGTGAGGGCACCGTACCAACCATCACAGTAATAGGGATTGAACCCGGTTTCCTTTAACAGCAGTTGAAGATAGACCACATCGGGCCCACAATCACCCTTTTTAAGGGTGCGGTTCCCACTGCCTGCCAGCCAGGTAAGGGGTGCCTTTATTTTTACTTTTGTTCCCACAGGTGCCCATTCAAAAACCTGAACAACATCTTCATTAAACATCCTGATGCAGCCGGCAGAAACTGAGCTGCCGATGGACCAGGGTCTGTTTGTGCCATGAATCCCATAATTCCCCCAGGGGACATTGAGCCCCATCCAGCGTGCCCCGAAGGCACCACCCCAATCAAATTCCTTGCTTATAATTTTCCATTCCCCGATGGGTGAGGGAGTTGACGGTTTCCCTGCAGCTACAGGGTACTGCTTGAAGAGAAGATCACCCTCCATAACGGTCAGTGTCAGTTTCTCCAGATCCACGAGTACACTAACATTTTCAGGTGGCTTATCCGCAGGGTTGCTCACCGGGTGTTCACAGCCTTCACCCAGGGCCTGCCAGGTAGCATCCACGACCCTTCCGGTGACAGGTTGTTTTTTCTTCTTTTGAAAAGAACGCACAGCTGCTGCTGTTTTCTTGCCATAGATCCCGTCACACTCTCCCTTAAAAAAACCGAGCTGTTGGAGGCGGTTTTGGAGTTCCCCAGACATCTTCCCCCCGCATATGCGGTTTAGTTTCATATAAGTCCCTGTTGTATAAAGCGCAGGGACAAGGAGGCTTATCAGAGGCAAAGAGTATATCCGGCGCAGCCAGGATGACTAAGAGGAGCATCAGTGTGATAAGAATTATTCTTCTTATTAAATGACCCCGGTATCCCACTAGAATTATTTACCTCTCTTTCTTGGACCAATTATAGAATGAAATTATAGAACGGACGGAAGAAGAAGATGGCATGAAGAGGTTCTCCACCGTAGTTCCGGTAGAATTCTCTGAAGTTATTGTTGTTTTCCTTCAGTTTTTTTATTCCTCTGGCTGTCAGGAAAAAGCGAACAGGTTTGTGGTGGAACATCAAGGAGTTTAATGAAAACCGGCTGCCGCAGTTTGAGGTCTGGTGTCCATTCTTGAAATTCAATTTCAGCTGCCAGAAGGGGTTCCACCCAGTGAACATCCATTTTATACCTTGGTGTGGGTTCAAAGGGGGAGTTTTCCCTGGGGGTGGTTGAGAGAAGGGAAAGAAGTTCATCTCCAATTTTCCCAAACCCCGAGCCAACACGGCCTAGATATTTCAATTTGTCTTCCCAAAAGGCACCCACCAGTATGCTGCTCAACTGTCCAAAAGAGATGAGATACCCACCGATTACCACCGGCTGTCTGCGGCGGTTCTTGATCTTCAGCCAGTGCTTGCTTTTTTTCCCAATAAGGTAGGGGGAGTTTTTCCCCTTGGCCACAATTCCCTCCAGTCCCTGGGCCTTGACGGTTTGAAAAAGGGAAATACCATCCTTTGGAAATACTGGGGAAAGCATGGCATGTGGTCCACCTTCGAAGGTTTTCAGCAAAAGGTCTTTGCGCTTCATCAGGGGAACCCCTGTGAGATCCTCTCCGTTCAGGTAGAGAAGGTCAAAGGGGATATAAACAACAGGAATCCGGTGTGCCCTGGATGCTGCTGTCACAGCAGAACCGGTGCAGCGTTTCATCAGCAACGGGAAGCTGGGCTTACCCTCTTCCAGTGCAACCAATTCACCATCAACAATCCCCTCCCTGCCGTGAAAAAACCGGTAGAGAGTTTCCAACTCAGGAAAAAATGCCGTGCGCTCTATCAGACTGCGGTTTTGCAAACGCACTTCTTCATCCTTGATAAAGGCCAGCAGGCGCATACCATCCCATTTGATCTCAAAAATATGTTTATCAGAATCAAATGGGTCAGGATGAGGAGAGGGTTCCATGGGTTTCAGCTGTCCTGGGGACCACTTCATCATCTGCACCTCTTTTGACTTTCTGTAAAGAAGTCTGGTATTTAGTTTCTGCTCAACAGGGAAAATGATTCGCATTCTAGGCCGAGCTTGCTTTATTGTCTTAAGATGGTAGTGGCCAATCTTTTTCTCCCACTTCCAACCTCCCACCTCCCACATCTTATTTCGCCAGGCTTGCTTTATTGTCTTCAGGCAAGATTAGCCATTCCCATTCTTATTAGTAACGCGGAAACGAAAAAATTTGCAGGTAACAAAAATTTGCAGGTAGCTTGACCCGAAGCAGGGATCCAGTTATAATATGTATAGTAATTCGGGCGCGTAGCTCAGTGGGAGAGCACCTCCTTGACGCGGAGGGGGCCATAGGTTCAATCCCTATCGCGCCCACCATTTATTTTCTGGGGAAGTGTTGAGGTGAGAAGGTAAGGAGGTTCATCACATGAGGCAGTATAATATTACACCAGCAGCAGGAAAGCGACTGATCGGCAAGGCCGTGGCTTCGCATCCTGAAATACAAAAGGCACTTGATCATGGGACTGTTGTGATCGTGGCTGGGACAACAAATGGTTATGTTGCCGAGGAAATACTTGAGACTATTGGCTCGGAAGACAGGGAAGACTTTACCCGAAAGCGCTTCTTTCGAGGGATCACTCTTCCCCCTTCGGTCACCACTACTGATGCCGGGCAGCTGCCGGATGAGAGCGGTTTTCCCGGTGATATGATTATTACCGGCGGGGTCTGGCAGAAGGGAAAAACGATCTTTGATGTTGTAGATAGCCTTAAAAAAGGCGATGTTATCCTGAAGGGGGCCAACGCTTTGGATCTGCAGCGGAAACGGGCTGCTGTCTATATCGGCCATCCCAAAGGGGGAACAATAGCTGCAGCGCTGCAGGCAGTGGTAGGACGTCGCGTGCGTTTGCTCCTGCCCGTGGGGCTGGAGAAGCGCATTGACGGTGATCTTGATGTGCTGGCAGGAAAATTGAATGTGCCGGGGGCGCGTGGCCCACGTCTCCTTCCTGTGCCTGGTCAGGTTTTTACAGAGATCGACGCTATCAAATTGTTGACCGGTGCAGAGGCGGAACTGGTTGCAGGCGGCGGCGTTTGTGGGGCTGAAGGCAGCGTCTGGCTTGCTATAGATGGAGAACCCCAGCAGGAAAAAGCGGCTGAAGAGCTTTTGCAGTCGTTGGCCAATGAACCGCCTTTTGCTCTCTGATGTACTTGGGACAAGAATGCTAATACCACGCCAAGCCGCGTGGTTTTTTATTTTTCTGAAACGGGAAATGGGGGGAGACTGGGGTTTTAGGTAGTGTTGCTAATTCGTGGCAGTCTGGTGGACAGTATTCGGCAAAAGTCGGGTGATAACCGATACCTTTGCGAGGGTAGGGGCTTTCTCCCCGAGCTTGCTAATGATATATGATACAATGGAGACAAATATGTTAAGAAAGGAGGGATATGTTTGGAAACATATGATCGGGTTGTTAAACTGTGGCAGTCGTATAAAATTGCATCCGCTGGTGATTTAGATAAATACCTTGACAACTTTCGTATCCTATTTGCTTTTCATTCCGGAAAAATAGAAAATGAAGGAATAAAATATTTTGACACAAGAGAAATCTTTGAAAATGGAAGAGTTATAAACTATACCGGAAGCCCCCGGGCTATATTTGAACAGCAAAACCAAAAACTCTGTTATGAGTTTTTGAAAGAAAAGATAGTAAAAAAAGAAACATCTGAGCATAGAGCTGGTCAAAGAGATCCATAAGATACTTACCAGTGGAACATATGATGAGCACAGATATATTGCAAATAAAGAGCAGCCCGGCGAGTTTAAAAGACATGATTACATAACCGGTATCCATGAGGTTGGCTCTGCCGTAGAAGATGTGGAAAAGGACTTGATAGAGTTAATTATTGAAGTAAATGAGTATGAAGGAAAAAACATTTTAAAAGTAGCTGCATATTTACATGCAAAGTTTGAATATATCCATCCCTTTGCTGACGGCAACGGGCGGGTTGGCAGAACACTCACAAACTACTACCTCATGATCCATGATTATCCCCCTTTAATTGTCTATGATGAAGACAAGATCTTGTATTATGAGTGCTTGCAACAATACGATGAAACCGAGGAAATAAACCCTTTATACAATTTCTTTAAATATGAAACAGAAAAAACTTGGGAAAAAACATTACTACTTGCCAGCGGTATAAAACAAAAGCGTAAGGGCTTATCAGGGCATACCACACTCCGCTAAAGGTTGTAACCGGTACCTTTTTTATTGCACATCAATTTTAAGTTCTTTTCCGCAAGCACGGGCTATTTTTGCCAGGTTATCTAGACGGGGGATTACTTTGCCACCTTCAATTCTGGCTATAGCTGATTGTAAAAACGGGGGGGTAACCGGTACCTTTTTACGGTTCTACTACCCAAATAATCCAGAAATAAAACCTCGGGTTTTTTCATGGCGGGGAGATGTGAATATTGTACCGGTATGTCCCTTCTCCACTACCTGGCCCTCCAGCAAAAAAACAGTCTCATCGGCAATACGACGGGCTTGAAAGAGATTATGGGTGACAATAATAATAGATAAATCCTTTGTCAGACGTTTTAATAATTCCTCAATCAAATTAGTTGAGGCCGGGTCCAGACTGGAACAGGGTTCATCCAGTAGTAATACCCGGGGTTCAACCGCCAATACCCGGGCCATGGCCAGGCGCTGTTTTTGCCCACCTGAAAGCTTGGAGGCTGGTTGTTGTAGCCGATCTTTAACCTCATCCCAGAGGGCTACTTTACGCAGGCAGTCCTCCACTATGGCATCCCCATGTGACCGACCTTTTAGTCCGTAATACCTGGGGCCGAAAAGTACATTTTCCTTTATGCTCATGGGTAATGCCACCGGGGTTTGATAAACCATCCCCACCTGCCGGCGTACCCTGGCAACATTCTTCACTTTATTTATTGACTGCCCCAGCACATGGATATCGCCATCCCATTTAAAACCTGTTTCCATCTCGGCAGTACGATTAATGCTGCGCAGCATAGTAGTTTTCCCACAACCTGATGGCCCCATAATAGCAGTAATGGCATCGGAACTAAACCCAATGTTTACGTTTTTTAAAATGTTTTTGGAACCGTACCAGGTACTAAAGTTTATAAGCTCAACCGCATTCATCTATTATTAATCCTTTCTTGTAAACTGTGCAGCCATAGGGCCAGGGTATTTAGTAAGAGAAGCAAAATAACCAGCACCAGGGCAGTAGCATAAGCTTGATTTATTGATATGTGTTCATTAAAAAGGATATAAAGGTGATAAGGTAAGGCCATAACTGGTTCTAACAGTGCTCCTGAGGAATCGGCTATGATGGCGGCAGCAGTGACCATAATGGGGGCGGTAGCTCCAGCTGCATAGCCCAATGCCAGCAGTATTCCGGCCAGAATACCAGCAGCAGCACGGGGTAAAATTACCCGGCGCAGGGTATAGGATTGGGCAACCCCCAGGGAATTAGCCACCAGTCGGTAATTTTCATCAACTGCCAGTAGAGCATCCCGGCTGGAAACCACAATCACCGGAAAAACCATGATGGCCAGAGCCAATCCTCCAGCCAGCAGTGATATTCCCCAACCTAATGTAACTACTCCCAGAGCATAAACAAACAAACCGACAACAATAGAGGGTACCCCGGACATACTCTGTACCAGCAGGTTTATCATCTCTGCCAATCGTCCGCTACGCCCGTATTCACTCAGGTAGATGGCAGTTAACAGACCGGGCACTATGGAGAAAACCAGGGCCAGTAGAATCAACCATAAGGTTCCCTTTATAGCCGGAAAGATTCCCCCTGCACTACCCAGCGGAGTTCCAGCAGGGTTTTCCAGTATAAACTGGCTGTTAACATAAGGTCCCCCGCGCCAGATGAGATATGTAATTATGGCCAGCAGGACCAGCAGTATGAACAGGCCAGACAGCCAGAAAAACCATTTCCAAAACAAGTCAGTAATAGCTCTTAGCCTCAAACTTGCTTCACCCCGCTACTTAAGCGGCGCAGGAGCAGGTTTACACCTAAATTGACCGCAATTACCATTAATATTAGCACCAGTCCGGCGGCAAAAAGGGCTTGATAATGGATACTACCGGGAATAGAACTCCCCAGTTCCAGCGCAATCAAGGCCGGTAGGGGTTCACCTTTGTTAAACCAGGAAAATGGTAACATCAAGATATTACCCGCCACCATAAGTACGGCCATAGTTTCACCCATGGCTCGTCCAAACGCCAGTACCAGCGAGCCCAGCATACCTTTGCGAGCCAAAGGAACCAGAATACGTAGAGCCAGGTATTGCCGCGATACTCCCAGAGACATAGCGGCATCACCCGTTATATATTAAATTAATATTTATTATATAATTAGTTGTTGTCATATGTCCAATAACTTCAGGTTATGGTTATTAATGTACTTATGACATCCCATTTTTATGAAAGACTACAGCTAATCTGCCTTTAGTTCATAAGGCTGGAGATATATACATTTTTTACTTCATTTTTACTTATGCGTAAACTTTTTTTTGGTACTCTTTTCTTAATGAGCAGCCGTCGATTTGCCCAATGATGTAATGAACAGGTGATAGCGATTTTTTGCCAGCAATTAAAGTAGCCAAAAACGAAGGGGTTCTAATTAATTTGTTCCATAGCAATCCTCATGACGATTTATGGCAGATTGCTGATGATAGAATTGTAATTATTACAGAAATAATAAATAAAATGTTGAGATAAAATGTGGATTGACACAAATAAAATTGGGTAATATACTGGTTATAGAGAATACTTCCTGGCGTTCGAGAGGATGTTAGGGGAGAATTAGCAAATAACCTCGTGCAACACGGGGTTATTTGCTTTTGCACAAAACTGTCCAGCAACAGTTTCGGATCAAACCCCAACTTGATTTCTACAGTAACCTGGCCTACTCTTACCAATAATGAACTTTGATAATCTGCGTTGATGCACTTTGGACAAAAGTAATGATGCCACGCCAAGCTGCGTTGGTTTTTTATTTTTCTGAAACGGGAAATGGGGGGAGACAGCGGTTCTAGGTAGTGTTGCTAACCCGTAGCAGTCTGGGGGACCGCATTCGACAAAAGTCGGGTGGTAACCGGTACCTTTGCGTTTTAAAGGATAAGGGGCGGCAGGCCGCCCCCTCCGTTCCAGCAAATTACATTAACGTTTATACACCTTTATCCGTTTACTCAACACAACCAGTGTTATGATGCCCGCCGCGGATACGCCGCACAGCAGCCACCAAACCCACGGAGAGCTGCTGTCGCCGGTCCTGGGGATGACGTCCGGATCATCTTTGTCTGTGCAGAAACTGATCGCTGCGCCATAAGATGTACCCTCGCTGTTGGTGGCGTAGGCGCGCACATAATAGGCTGTGTCCGGTTTGAGTCCAGTCAAGGTTGCCGTAAAGCTGCCCGTGCCGCTGCCTGCCGTAACCTTTATCACGCCCGCGCCGCCGATGATGGGATTCGACACTGTACCGCAAACAAACCCGCGCTCCGTGACCGCTGCGCCGCCGTCGGCAACCACGCTGCCATTGAGTTTCGCGCCGATGGCCGATACCTCCGTTACGGAAGTGGTCACGACCGTGGGCGGATCATAATCGGGCGTTACAAAAACCTGTGCGAATACCGCAAAGGGCGAAAGGCTTGAGACGCTGAACAAAGCCTTTCCGTCTGTCACCGTGGCGGTATAGGTTTGAAGCATGCCGCCTGCACAGTGGAGGATGGTCACGGTCTGCCCATTGTACAGCGCGCCCACCGGCATCGTAATCGTTAGCGTGCCGATGAAGCCTTGCGAGAGCGATATATCCTTGCCCAGCAGGAGCACGTAATCATCGTCGTTCATTCGCTGCCCGATGGCGTCGCAGGCGGCATCTGTACCAAGGGTCATATCCTTAACCGTTAGTGCCGCATCGTCGCGGATGGTACCTGATACGGATATACCTGTCGCTATGTCGGTAAGCGTACGGAACGAATAGCAGGGAGGCGTCTCTGTCCAGTGGGCTGTATAGGATCGGCTTCCCGTAGAGCCCGCCGGGATGGTCACGGTCATGACCGGGTCGCCCGTGATGCCCGTGCCCGACCATCCGGCGAAGTCGTAGCCGGTCTTTGTGGGATTGGTCAGCGTGATGGCATCGCTCTCGATAGTGTAGTTTGTGGTGTTGGCCGGGCTGACCGCGCCGCCGTTAAGATGATAGGTAATGGTGTAGTTGTCCGGTGTCCATTTGGCGTACAGGGTGACCACGCCGCTTTTGGCAAGGTTTATTACACTTTGCCCGTTCAAATAGACAACATCGCCGCCAGGGGCCGCTGCCCAGCCAGCGAAGCTGTAACCGAAGCGTGTAAACCCATTATTCCGCAAAGGCGCCTCCACATCATAAATGTGGGTGGTGTCTGCCATGGTTCCCGTGCCGCCGTTGGCGTCATAACAGACGGTATAGTTGTTCGGAGTCCAGTTTGCCGTCCAGTTTGCCGTGTAGGAGCGGGGTCCGGTGGAGCCTGCGGGAATCGTCACATTCATAGAGGTTCCGCTAATCCCCGTGCCCGACCATCCGGCGAAGGTATAGCCGGTCTTTGTGGGATTGGTCAGCGTGATGGCATCGCTCTCGATAGTGTAGCTTGTGGGGTTGGCCGGGCTGACCGCGCCGCCGTTAAGATGATAGGTAATGGTGTAGTCGTCCGGCGTCCACTTGGCGTACAGGTTGACCACGCCGCTTTGGGTAAGGTTTATTACACTTTGCCCGTTCAAATAGGCAACTTCGCCGCCGGGGGACGCTGCCCAGCCAGCGAAGCTGTAACCGCTGCGTGTAAAGGCATTATTCCGCAAAGGCGCCTCCACATCATAAGTGTGGGTGGTGTCTGCCATGGTTCCCGTGCCGCTGTTGGCGTCATAACAGACGGTATAGGTGTTCGGAGTCCAGTTTGCCGTGTAGGAACGATTTCCAGTGGAGCGTTTTGAAATCGTCACATTCATGGATGTTCCAATAATCCCCGTGCCCGACCATCCGGCGAAGGTATAGCCTGTTTTTGTGGGGTTATTCAGCGAGAAATCAGCGGTCTCAATTGTATAGCTTGTGGGGTTCGATATGGAAACCGTGCCGCCATCGAGATCGTAGCTGATATCATATGTCACTGGTGACCAGGTGGCATCGAGTTCAAGGCTGTCATTGAAGGTATAGCTTGTTCCTGGGTTATATGTTTTGCCTGCATATGTTTTCCATGTAATAAACGTATATCCTGGATTGCTGACGATACTGCCATCCAGGATTTTCCCGGCAGTGCCCCTATGCTGTGACTGTACGATCTCTCCCGGACCCATGCTCATGTTATGGTAATAAATCGACTTTAGTTGGAGGTATGCTCCGGCATTGGCAGCCGATGACCAGAGATTGAGTTGATTTGCCCAAAAATTTGTGAGCCAGTCATCGCCGGGCCCCTCCACACCTTCCGGCAGTGTCATTGTAATAGCAGGCCGGGTGCTGGGAAAAAGGGTTGGGAGTTCGATTCCGTATTGGGATATTCCGGCATAATCCTTTGGGCCGACATGGGAATATACGGAATCTATATTTGTGAATGTCGATGCTTGAGGGGTGTCATTGCGCAAAAAAACCGCAGTGGGAATATTGGTGGGTGCATCTGGGTGATCCGCAATAAAGATTTCGCTAATGCTTGTGCCGCCCGCTCCTCTCCCAATATCTTCACCACCGTCTTTTCCGCTGGCGAAAATGGTGCCGCCATAAAGCCTGATCGTATCGACGTTTCCTCCCTCGTTGTTATTATGTTTTCCGCCGCCGATACCGGCACCGCCGCTCCCACCGGTGGCAATAACCGTTCCGCCTGTGATCGTGATATCCCCGCTGGTTCCGTTGTTTCCGCCGCCGATGCCTGCCGCATAACCGGCGCCGACGGCGTTAATCAGGCCACCGGCGATGTAAATCTTACCCCCGTCGCTGTCATCGTCACCACCGCCGATGCCCGCGCCGGCTTCAGAACTGTACGCATTGACTATGCCCCCGGATATATATATTTCGCCTCCGTTTTGCGAACAATTGCCGCCGCCGATGCCCGCGCCCCTGTTGCCGATGGCGGTCACAACACCGCCGCTGATGTTGATTTTACCTCCGGTTTTAACATTTCCGCCGCCGATGCCGGCGGCTTGCCTGCCGCCTATTGCGGTAACGGTCCCGCTCCTAATGTACAGGGTGGGGTAGGAATGAGTTCCGTCCGCCCAGTCTTTGCGGGCCGCGCTGATGCCCGGATTGTCTGCGGAACCGGTGGCATATAAAAAGCCTTTTATATCCTCTTCATTTTCGCCGGGCTTTGGCGGCGCCTGCTCAATAATCACTGTCGCATTATAGTTGACAATCAGCCCGGAACCGGAATTGGAGATCAATGTGTTTTGTCCCCTTAAGTAAAGGATTGCCGTGGCCCCGCTGCCCACGCTGAATGTAAAACTATCTCCAATCATTTGCAGATTGTTCAGTGTGATATAAGCCCGGGCATTCTGACTAACGACAAAAGACAGTTTCCCCACAGTTGTTCCCGAGAGGGTTATGGTATGAAATCCCCCGTCCTGACGCGGTTTTAGATAAAGTGTCTTAATATCATCATACAACAAATCAGAGGCGGCTATATCACCTGATATAGTCAGCCCGTCAAATGTAAAAGAGTTTTCCGCCGCGTGTACGCTGCCGACGGGCACTAAAGTCAGTATGAAAGCCGCACATAGCAGAACAGATAAAAACCTTCTCATTTTCATTCGCTTCTCTCCTCTCCCGATTTGTATTCGCGCCGCCGCGCTTCGCACATACAGATGCCGATGGGATCGCAAGGTGTTTGCTCCCGGTAAAACCAGGCGCAGCCGCCGCAGTCGCCGGGCGGGGGCTTCCCCACGGCGTTGGGCTTGCAGTGAAGGCAGCTCTCCTGTTCCGCAGTGGCAAAGGGCTGTCCCTCCTCGGTATACTCCGGGCGTTCCTCAAAGTCGGGATAGGCCGGGTAGCTTTCGTCAAGCTGCTCGTCATATTCAAGGTAAACGGGAAAGCTGCGGCCTCCCGCCCGGAACACCCTATATGTCCGCTTTTGTTCAGGCTCCATCAGTTCGCACTCTTTTCCCCATAGATAAAAAAACCCTATGATAGCTTGTTTACGACTATCATAGGGGCAAATCCATGTCTGCAAAAGTGACTTTTCACACCCAAAAAGTCACTTTTTTCGGCTCACAAAACGTATTTTGCAAGCTCGTCCCGGCTGGAGATAAACAGCTTTTCGTAAATTTCCAGCATGATGTTCTTGAGCCTTCCCACCGAAATACAATACTGCTTGGCAATTTTTGCATAAGGGATACGGCGCGCCGCAAGCACGGCGATATGGTATTCCCGCAGGGACAGGATGAGGGTGATGTTATCCTTTGTGAATTGGTTATGGAAGGTGATCCAGTTTTTCCATGTGCGCTTCCATTGTTCCATGACCGCACCGTAATAGCCGGGAAACTCCTGCTCAAGGCACCGCTCCATCAGACCGCCGAGAGCGGTGACAAGCTCCGCAAAAGGCGTGATAAAGCCGTGGGGCAGGGCGAGGCGCATAGCCTCCAGCAACCAGCGTTTGGCCTCGTCCTCCCGCTCCAGCGCGTGGCAGGCGATGGCGCAGGTTACCCGCAAATAGATATCGGTCGTGGTGATTCCCCGCTCCGGGGAACTCAGTGTCAGCGCGGTCTGTGCTACGGCCAGCATGACGTCAGGCTGTCCGATATAATGGAGATACCTTGCCCGTAGATAAAGGGCGTTGGGCATTGCCTGGGGTGGAAGGGCGCTCAAGTCCCCTACCTTCAGCCAGTCGGGAACCATGTTTGGGGCAATCACGCTCACTACGGCGGTGGCGAGAGAAATCTCCGCACATGCGGCTATTTCACTACCTTTATTGGTATCAATGCATCTCTTGAGATAGCTTTCTATCTCCGTGTAAGTACGGTAGTCGCCCATACTAATAGCTGCCGCGATGGCCAACGGGCAGGCGCGCAGCCTGGCCGCGTCGTCCCCCTCGGTTTTATGGCAGCACTGCATCGCCCGCCGGAAGTCGCCCCGCAGATAGGCCAGTTCCGCTTCATATATGAGCCGCAGCCTGTCCTCGTCTATGGTATCCAAAATCGCGTCGGGGTTGCCGCTCGGCATAGGAATGGCGGTGGCGGCAATGACACAGGACAGATCAGAAGAAAGCGATATTTGCGGAAGCTTCTTCTCCCTGCGCGGATCGATGGGTTTTTCCGCATCAACCGGGATCATCCACGACCTTCCATATTTTTTGGCGCGGGGTATCCGGTTGTCGGCCAAAAACCGTTGCACCTGCCTCAAAGAAACGCCCCACTTTTCAGAGGCCTCCACAGCAGATATGTATTCCAACCTAAAACCGTCCTTTCTTAAATGACAGTTTAATTATAGTCGTTTGAGCGTCGTGTTTTCAATTGTGAATCAACATTTCATGGAGTTATTATGTACTGATTGACGTCTTTGACAGAAGTAGGGTGGTATCCTCCGGTTTCAGTTCTCTGATTTGACATTGGCACTGGTAGGTGATAGAGATCACCAATTATCACACCGATGGGAGCACGTCTCCGGGAGTGCAGCCAAAATATGCCTCACTCTCTTATGAATACGAAATCAAAATCCCCTTGGATGATATTTCATTCTATATCACTGTCCGGCATTGGTAACCCTTCAATCTACAATGCTTCCAGGTATCCCTGAATGGCTTCCCGAATTCTTGCTAAAGCTTCATCCTTGTTTTTCCCTTGTGTAACACAACCAGGCAGTGCAGGAACAGTAACTGTATAGCAATTACTGTCGTTTTTTTCTAAGACAACCTTAAAACTTCGTTGCATGATTATTTCCTCCTTTCTGGTAATTATCAACCCTAACACATAATCAAATTGAATCCTATTTGACTGATGCCACGCAAAGCTAAAAAGTGAATACCGCTTTATGGGAGGGGATGCAGGATATTGTCATCTTAAATCGAAGTGACTTAACAATACGTAATTGGTTATTTCGAAAAGATTAAATACAATGCATTATACGTTGTGCCGGTAAAAATGGTAATTGTGCATTTAGAACGGAAGGCAGGGTATTTGGTAATGAACCAAAATCAAATTATTAGTTTTATATGGGGAATCGCAGATGACTGTTTAAGAGATGTCTATGTGCGAGGAAAATACAGAGATGTTATTTTACCGATGACAGTCATTCGCAGACTGGATGCAGTGCTTGAAGAAACAAAAGATGAAGTGCTTGCTATGAAAAAAATGCTGGACGAAGCAGGAATATTAGAGCAGACAAGTGCCCTATGCAATGCATCCGGAGAAGCGTTTTATAATTGCTCTCCTTTTATATTAAAAGACTTAAGGTCGAGAGCAAAGGCGCAGCAGCTCAAGGCTAATTTTATTGCCTACCTGGACGGTTTTTCACCTAATGTGCAGGAGATACTCGAGAAGTTTAAGTTCAGAAATCAAATTGATACCATGACCGATGCAGGCATCCTTGGTGCTGTTATCGAAAAGTTTGTTGATCCCAGATTCAACCTAAGCCCTAAACCGGTATTAGATGACAAAGGAGATGTTGATCTCCCTGGTCTTGACAACCATACCATGGGGGTTATCTTTGAAGAACTGATTCGAAGGTTTAATGAAGAAAATAATGAAGAAGCCGGAGAACACTTTACGCCGAGAGATGTTATTGAATTAATGGCGGACCTGATCTTCATGTCGATTAAAGACAAGATAACAGACAGCACATATCTCTGTTATGACGGAGCATGTGGCACAGGCGGAATGCTGACTATCGCTGATGAAAGGCTAAAAGTGCTGGCCAGGGAAAACAACAAGAATGTATCTATTCACCTTTTCGGTCAGGAGATCAACCCTGAGACATATGCAATTGCAAAAGCGGATCTATTATTAAAAGGTGACGGCAAAGCCGCCGATAATATTGTGTATGGTTCTACACTATCCAACGATGGCCATGCCACAACAGAGTTTGACTTCATGCTAAGCAATCCGCCTTATGGAAAGTCATGGAAAACAGATGCAGAACGTTTAGGTGGCAAGAAGGATATTACTGACCCTCGCTTTGTTCTCAATTTTGCAGGAGATCCCGAATTCAATATGATCCCACGGGTGAGCGATGGCCAGATGCTTTTCTTAGCCAATAATATTTCTAAGATGAAACACAATACAGAGCTTGGAAGCAGAATCGCAGAAGTTCATAATGGCTCATCCTTATTTACAGGAGATGCAGGCCAGGGTGAAAGCAATTTCAGACGCTATATGATCGAAAGTGATTATCTCGAAGCAATCATTGCCTTACCTGAAAATATGTTTTACAACACGGGAATTGCCACCTATATTTGGGTTCTCACCAATCGAAAAGAAAGCAGACGCAAAGGAAAAGTTCAGCTTATTGACGCAACAAACTTAAAGTCTCCCTTGAGGAAAAATCTAGGGAACAAAAACTGCCAGTTAACAGAAGATATCAGACAGCAGATCATGGAACTCTATCTTAATTTTGAAGAAAATGAGTACTCTAAGATATTTGATAATCAAGAGTTCGGTTATTGGAAGATTACAGTTGAACGTCCTCTAAGACGAAAAGCTGAAGTGAATAGAGTAAAAATAGATGAGTTTAAACAGATAGCAGAAGAAGCTAAAGATGGCATCGCATGGGAGTTAGTTCAAGAGGTTTATGCAGAAAACATGAAAGATTCCTATGACACATACATGGAATTTGAAGAAAAAGTAGCAAAAGCAACAAAGAAAAAAAAATCATAAATTTCCGGCAAAGAAAAAGCGCTTGATTGCCGAACACTTTGCTGTAAAGGATGAAAATGCAAGGCCTGAGATCAAGAAAGAAAATCAAAAAAGGAAAAGAAAATCCACTCTATGGGAGTTTTTTGGTTAACGACAAGATTGTTGAATATGAAGTGGATACAGAGCTGCGAGATACAGAGCAGATTCCTCTTGGATATCCAGGGGGTATCGAAGGATTTTTTAAAGAAGAAGTGCTGCCTTACACCCCGGATGCCTGGATAGATGACAGCAAAACACAGATAGGCTATGAGATTAGCTTTACAAAGTATTTCTATAAGCCAGTGAAGCTAAGAAGTATTGAGGAGATTGTGGCAGATATTGAAGCTATTGAAGAGGAAACTGATGGGTTATTGAATGAGATCATAGGGGTGTAGTATATGGCAAAAATAAAACCGTATGAGGAATATAAAGAAGTTGATTTGCCATGGCTAGAGCGTATCCCGAGTCATTGGGGACAGAGAAAAGTCAAATACTTATTTGATGAAAGAGTAGAGAAAGGATATCCTGATGAAACCTTATTAGCAGCCACACAAAACAAAGGTGTAGTACCTAAGCATATGTATGAAAACAGAACGGTAGTTGCACAAAAGGATTTACATTTATTAAAACTAGTTAAAAAAGGTGATTTTGTTATTAGTCTAAGATCATTCCAAGGTGGCATAGAGTATGCGTATTATCAAGGGATAATAAGTCCTGCATATACAATAATGATTCCAAAAAGCGAAATTGCTCCTGGCTTTTTTTAAACATCTGGGTAAATCAAAATTGTTTATCGAATTACTAAAAATGTGTGTAACAGGGATTAGGGAAGGTCAGAACATAGACTATAACGTATTAAAAAATTCAATGATACCTCTTCCCCCAAAAGAAGAACAAGATAAAATAGCTAAATTTCTAGACAATCGTCTTTCTAAAATCAACCGATTTATAAAAGCAAAAAAGAAGGAAATAGAGCTTTTTAAAGAACTAAAACAAGCCATTATAAATCAAGCTATAACGAAAGGTATTGATCCTAGTGTACCGAAGAAGGATAGTGGTGTGGAGTGGCTTGGGGAGATACCGGAACATTGGGAGATAAAAAGGATAAAAAACAATAATCGTTTATATAACGGAAATGCATTTCCAATTGAGTATCAAGGCAATGACTTTGGAGAGATTCCATTTTATAAAGTGAGTGATATTAACAAAGCAGAAATCTTTGTATCTGAATCTAATAATTATGTAAGTCGAGAATTAGTAAATAACAATCGATGGACTATTATCCCGAGTAATTGTATATTATTTGCTAAAATCGGTGAAGCATTAAAGAAAAACCATCGGAAAATAAACAAAAAGGTCTGTTTGATAGATAACAATATGCAAGCAATGTACCATATGAGATTAATTTATTATTCCAATATTACTTGATGAGAGTTATAGATATGTCTTGGTTTGATAATGGTGGTACGGTTCCATCAATAAATACTAGTGAATTGTTAAGTTGCAAAATTCCATTTCCACCTATAGAAGAACAACAGGCTATTGTAATCTATATTGAAACCAAAATTAAAGTTATCGAGAAACACATTGATGCTATTCAAAGTAAAATAAACTTGCTAAGAGAATACCGCACCAGCCTTATTTCAGCAGTAGTAACGGGCAAGGTGGATGTTCGACATATACCTGTTGAAGATACTGATGAGTTCATAGAGGATATCGCTGAGGACGAGGAAGGTGTATTTGAAGAGGAAATCGGGGAGGAGGACAAGGAGGTGTTAATATGCCAACCAACACAAAAGAAGCCGGATTGGAAAATTTAATTGTCAGCTACCTTGTAGATCATCATGGCTATGAACAAGGCTCAAATGATAATTATAACAGTGATTATGCCATCGATGAAGTACGCCTCCTCAGGTTCCTCAAGGATACACAGCCTAATCAATTAGAGAAACTCGGAATACTCCATAGCGACCATAAGAAGAACAAGTTTTTTAACCGCCTGCAGGGTGAGATTGCAAAACGCGGTGTGATAGATGTTCTGAGAAAAGGGATCAATGTTTATCCGGCGAGTCTGATTATGTTCTATATGACCCCTACAGAGTTGAACTACAAAGCAAAAAAAATGTTTCACAAAAACATTTTCAGTGTAACAAGGCAGCTGGCATATTCTAAGAGTAACACGCAACTAGCCTTGGATTTTGTTATTTTTATCAACGGATTGCCTGTGATCACCTGTGAGCTGAAAAACCGATTAACAAAACAAAGTGTCGATGATGCAGTACAGCAGTATAAACTCGACCGTGATCCTAGAGAGCTCTTATTCCAGTTTAAGCGCTGTATGGTGCACTTTGCTGTGGATGATAATGAAGTTAAGTTTTGCACGAAGCTGGATGGCAAGAAATCATGGTTTTTACCTTTTAATAAAGGGTTTAACGGTGGTGCCGGCAATCCACCTAATCCAAACGGATTAAAGTCCGACTACTTATGGAAAGATATCTTCAAAAAAGAAGAGCTTGCCAATATTATTGAAAACTATGCCCAGGTCATTGTAGAAACAGACGAACAGACAAAGAAAAAGAACTATAAACAAATCTTTCCACGCTACCATCAGTTATCAGTGGTGAAAGCACTGCTTGCAGATGCCAAAGAAAAAGGCCCCGGACAGAAATATCTCATCCAACACAGTGCCGGAAGTGGAAAATCCAATTCCATCGCCTGGACTGCTCATCAGCTGGTAGGCCTCGAAAAAAACGGTAAGAGTGTTTTTGACTCAATCATCGTAGTTACAGATAGAATTAACCTGGATAAACAGATTAAAAATACCATTAAGCAGTTTATGCAGGTGTCCAGCACAGTTGGCCATGCAGAAAGCTCAGAGGATTTAAGGAAACTGATTACCCAGGGCAAGAAAATCATCATCACAACGGTTCATAAGTTTCCTTACATTTTAGATGAGATCGGTACATCTCACAGGGGGAACACCTTTGCTATTCTTATTGACGAGGCCCACTCCAGTCAAAGCGGCAGTATGTCTGCAAAGATGAACATTGCGCTGTCAGGGGAATATGAAGGTGATGAGGAAGAAACGGTAGAAGATAAGATTATCAAGATCATGGAAGGCAGAAAAATGCTGAAGAATGCAAGCTATTTTGCATTTACAGCCACACCTAAAAATAAAACGCTGGAAATGTTCGGTGTGCCTGTGCCAAAGGGCCACGAAGTAATGCATAAGCCATTCCATATTTATACGATGAAACAGGCCATTGAAGAAGGCTTTATCCTTGATGTGCTTAAATATTATACGCCGATAAAGAGCTATTACCGACTCGCTAAGACGATTAAAGATGATCCGATGTTTGACAAGAAGAAAGCCCAGAAAAAGCTGCGTAAATATGTAGAATCAAATGTGTTTGCTATTGAGCAAAAGGCTGAAATAATGGTCAAGCATTTCCATGAGCAGGTGATTGCCAGGGGCAAAATTGGCGGAAAAGCAAAAGCCATGGTGGTTACCGGCAGTATTGAACGAGCCATTGAATATTACTATGCCATCGAAAAATGCCTAAAACGAAGAAAGAGCCAATATAGAGCCATTGTTGCTTTTTCAGGTGAGAAAGAATACCAAGGAAAAAAGCTAACAGAAGCTGCTATCAACGGTTTTCCCAGCGCCAAGATAGAAAGTGAATTTAAGAAGGATCCATACCGTTTCTTAGTAGTAGCAGACAAATTCCAAACAGGTTATGATGAGCCGCTCCTGCATACCATGTATGTTGACAAGGTATTAAACGGAGTGAAGGCAGTTCAGACCTTATCCAGACTAAACAGGGCTTATCCAGGAAAGAAAGATGTATTTGTGTTGGATTTTGCTAATGATACAGATATGATCAAAGATTCTTTTGAGGCGTATTACATGACGACAGTGCTTTCTGAAGAAACAGATCCAAATAAACTTTATGACATGGTCAGTGAAATGGAACAACATCAGGTATATACGGATTACCACGTGGATACCATAGTTGAACTTTATCTAAAGGCTGCTGAAAGAGATCGCCTTGACCCAATACTTGATGTCTGTGCGAATAATTATGGTGAGCTTGATGAAGATGAACAGGTAAGCTTCAAAGGAAATGCAAAGGCCTTTGTAAGAACTTATGGATTTTTAGGAGCCATTTTACCTTATGGGAATGTGGATTGGGAAAAGCTGTCACTGTTCCTGAACTTGCTCATTCCAAAACTACCGTCTCCCAAAGAAGATGACCTATCAAAAGGTATTCTGGAAGCTGTTGACTTGGACAGTTATCGTGCAGAGATCAAGCAAACGATGTCTGTTGTATTAGAAGATAAAGCTGAATATGTTGTTGATCCACCTCCAGAAGGTTCCGGCGGCGGTAGACCTGAAGTCGAAATGGATATATTAAGCAGCATCCTTGAGAGTTTTCATGACATGTGGGGTAATATCGATTGGCTGGACGAAGATCAGGTAAAAAAACACATTGCTACAATTCCAGCAGTAGTTTCCAAGGATACCGCCTACCAAAACGCTATGAAAAACTCAGATAGGCAAAATGCACGACTGGAAGGTGAGCGTGCACTGGATAAAGCTGTTATGAACATGATGAAGGATAATATGGAGCTGTTCAAGCAGTACAATGATAATCCTTCCTTTAAAAAATGGCTTGCTGATATGGTATTCGGTGTAACTTATAATGTAGAAGGCAAGCCGTTCGACGGTGAGATGAGATTGTGATTCAGGGGATCACTGGGCAGGGCGGCTGATCGCATCCCCTATTGCCCTAAATGCCACAGCACAAACATAACTTTTGTAAGAAAGAGATTCAGCCTGGGCAGAACAATAGTTGGCGGTGCACTGGGGTCCCTCATCAATCCCATAGCAGGTGGTGCAGGTGCAGTACTCGGGGGGTTGAGCAGTAAAGGCGGGAGGGTTAAGTGTCTGAACCTTCATTGACACACTCCGCAAGCAAGATAACCTGCTTACCGAATTCGACCCAAAAGCTGTGGTGCAGCCTTGTGGACTACGATACTGTTTATGATAAAGACGATGTACGGTTCACCTTTAAGGACGGCACGGAAATTCAGGCATAGGCCATCAAAAAGAGAAGCTCCCCATCACTGACATTGAATCAGTGGTGAGGAGTATTTCTTTTACAGAAAATTAAAAACTATTCTTTGTATTCAAGAGGGAATGATACTTGCCAATCTCCGTTTGTTAAAAAGTTGCATGTCAAGAAATGACCGTAGAGTTCGTAGTTATTGATTTCATTCGGTGAAACATCAAAAATATACTCCTCATAGCTTCCGCTCGGTTCTGAATCCCAAAAAGCAACAGAGGCTTCGCTTCTAATTTCGTCACCGTCAGCGTTCACTAAATAGACATAACCATGATTGTCAGTTTCAAGGATGTTCTCATAGTATGTCTGAATGTGGAGCTTTCCAGCAATAAAGCCAACACCTGTAACAGTGACACCGTCAACAGGAGAAAAAGATCCTTCGGAAGTTGCTGTTAAATAGTGAATGTATTCCGGCTTTTCGCTGATATCGCCACTAAAACTCCAACCTCTCATATTCACATCGCTCTGCGTTTGCGGAGAGAGGTTTACTGTATTTAAATCAATCTGCGGGATTTTATCATGGTATTCCTGCTTGTTGCTAAGAAATTTATCAACTGTAAACGTGATTTTTTTCCCGCCAATTTCTTTTTGCCCCCATTGTGTGATGCTGATCAAAAAAGTTGCTGTATTGGTTTCTTCATCATAGCTTATCCTCTCACAGGTTGCGCTACTGGAAAAAGGGCGATTGATGCTATAGTTGTCAAATAGGTCGGTTGTTTCGTCAATTCGTTCGCCGGTCATGTCTTGCATAGAAATGTATATCTCGGCTTTATCACCGTTGATATAGGCGGAAATGACTTCCATAACATTGTTGCTACTGATCTGAAACCTTGCCGCAATATCGGATATGGAATCTGAATACCAATAGCGGCGCACAAACATAATGCGATTTTTTTTTATCTAAAGTATCAAGGAAACTATCTAATAGCAGCGTTAATTCCTTTGCGGCTAATTCTGTTTCTACATTGGCCGGCGACGCAAGGCAATACTCCAACTCATCCAATGCAGCATCATAAAAACTATTTCGCTTAAGGGCAGTGTTCGCATGATATTTTTTAACAGAGAGGTTGCGGACAATACGGCAAATATATGTCAGCAAAGGATTTGGTTTTTGAGGCGGTATCGTATTCCATGCTCCTAAAAAGGAGTCGTTGACACATTCTTCTGCGTCAAGATTGTTGTTCAAAATATTTCTGGCGACTTTTCTGCATACTGAGCCATATTTTTTTGATAATTCCATGATTGCCTGCTCCGAGCGCTCATAGAACAAGTCAATTATTTCATTATCGAGCAATATTACATCACCTTCTTTTCTGCCTCACCCATGTACTACTGATTAAAAGCGAAATATTACATCAAATTAAAATAATTTATTCTATTATACGAAAGCCCCACGCTGAGCAGCGTGGTTTTTCTTTGAACTGTGCCATAAGCAGACACATCCTGACTACCCCTGAATGTTATTGTTGAAAGCTGCCCCGATATTTCTTCAGGGACATGCACTTATTTCTTAATAAATCATATTATTGTATTGTTGCCGCGGCTGTTGCTTTCATCAACAGCCATTAAATTTAATATTGGTCTAATTTTGAAGTTTCTATCTTTCAGGGTTTCTTTGACCGAAGGAAAGGATTTTAATGTGATCCGGTTTGAGCGGGAACTGCATCTTGTGATTATCCTGACTCTCTTCCTGGCAGGGATTGTTGCCCTGGGGGAAGGGGGGTGGCTGCAGTATATCCGGGTACCCTGGCAGTTATCTGTCTCTTGTATTTCCCCGGCTATACTGTTATCTGTGCTTTTTTCCCGGGAAAAGATGACCTGGGACGGATGGAGCGGTTACTCTTAAGCCTTGCTTTCAGTGTTATCATAGTTTCTCTTACCGGATTTCTGTTGAATTTCACCCCTTGGGGTGTCAGGCTTCTGCCCTGTCTGATCTCCATAAGCACCTTTATTATAGCCATGTCACTCCTGGCCATCTACCGCAGGCACAAACTTCCCCCACAAGATCAATATGCTCCTTTTTTGGAGCTGGAAATACGGTCTCTCCCGCAGTTGCCTGTTTTGGATAAAATTATGGTTTCAGTGATAGTAATGGGAGTTCTTGTTGCAACAGTATCCTGCCTTTATTGTATTGCATTTTCAAAACCGGGTGAGAGATATACCGAATTCTACATCCTTGGCGAAAATGGTCTGGCTGACAGCTACCCGAGGGAACTGGAAGCAGGAAAGGAGGAAAAGCTGATTGCCGGTATCGTCAACCATGAACAAAGGAAGATAACTTACCACATGACCGTCAGGATGCAGAATATTGTTAAGTCAACAGAGGGGCCAATTATTTTAAAGCATGGGGAAAAATGGAAAGAAACAGTCAAGATATCGACAAATTATCCGCACGAGAAGTTGAAAGTGGAGTTTCTTCTTTTCCGCGACCAGGAGAGTAAACCTTACCGGACTTTACATTTATGGGTGACTGTTCATAAAAAAACAGTTGGCGGCGGGAGGTAAAAACGATATGGCTGGGAATTATTTTAGCGATGATAAAGTGTTCCCCTGGGCTTGTTTTTTGGCGGTCGCTGCCGCTGAACTAATGATTGCTTTTGATAAAGCCTTTGCTGGCCTGATCCTTTACTTCATTTTACTTGCTGTTGTTTTCATCCAGTCTATTCGCTCCTACCCGTACATACAGGTAAATGCCGCTCAGGATGCAGTTGACGCAACTTTGGGCAGGGTGCTTCCAGATTCAAGAACACGCTTTTATCTGGCACTGATGTTAGTGTACATGATTCGGGTCGTGGGGCTGCCTTTATTTCTAGTTGACTTTTCAATGGCGTACCGGTTGATTCTAGTCGGGTTACCTCTCTTCACCGCAGCTTTTCTCATCATCAGGTTTGCTGGCTACAATGTGCAAGACATTTATTTAACCATCTCTTTTCCACTCTTTTATTTTTTATCACTTCAATTAATCATTGGCATAACCGGTATTCCCCTCGGCCTGCTGGAACACAAGCTTTTAGCAACTACACCGGCTCAGCTTACATCGCTATTCTCACTTGGGAAAGCGGCCTTTATCCTGGTCTGCTTTAGCGGCTTTCTGGAGGAATTGATCTTTCGTGGGGTTTTGCTTAGGGCAGCCGGGGACCACATGGGTTATATCACAGGTTCAATCTATGCCAGCTGTTTATTTGCAGCGCTGCAGATCCCGCGGCTAATATTCCTAGAAGTAGTTTTTGCTTTTCTGGTAGGCTTGCTTTTTTGCTGGATGGTACGGCGTACGGGATCAATCTGGGGGGTTGCTCTGGCCCATGGTTTGATGAACATGATCCTCTATCTTGATCTCTTTTTTTGATCGACCAAACCTTTTATAGTTCCGTTGCCGGAATATCTGCATATTGTAAACAGGAGAGAAATATGCCATTAGAAGGGGGCAGAAGTATGATTTCCACCCTTCCTGCTCCGGCAGCAACTGTCGGTGATCCTGCTGTCCTGGAAGTAACCGCTTGTCAATTTCTCATTGTGCTTTTGGTGTCCAAAGAATTAATTAGAACTATTATTCATACTCCTGGAAAAAAGCTGTTATCAGGAATACTGCGGGGTGTTTATCGCACCATGTATTTAGTGATGGTGCCACAGTTTTTTGTTTTTGCAATAATCGTTTTAACTAAAATCTATCAGGTGGTACCTTCAAAATAGATAAGCCTGAGGTCGGATGCCCAATTGGTGGTTAGTGATTGGTCGTTAATCTTTAAGGAAATAGGTGTCTGATGCCCTGTGGTCGGATTGAGAAATCTGTTTTCCGCTGTTCGACTCCGGCCTCTGTTTTCATTATCTGCCTGGTACCGCCTCGGCGGTATGTGCGTCTACCCGGAAAATAGAGGTCAGAAGCGGGATGTCGGAGGTCTGAACTTGCTAGGAACCGTTATTATTATTGCAGGTTCTACAACATTACATGACTTCGGCTCTATTTTTGTTCTCTGCCGGTACCGTCTGGGATGGGATCTATTTGGACATTTGCCAGCAACGGAGGAAAACATAATGGATTATGATGTTTTAGTTGTCGGTGGAGGCCCTGCAGGGTGTGCCACAGCCAGGGATATCGCAGCAGAGGGTTTTAGGGTGCTTGTTGCGGAGGAACACTCAGCTGTAGGTGAACCTCTCCAGTGTTCCGGACTGATCAGTTCCAGGGCTTTGGAGCTTTCCCAGGTTTCCAACCACGTAGTGCTCAATGAGCTGAAAGGTGCCCTGGTTTATGCACCCGATAATAGAATTTTCAATTTGGTTGGGGAGAGGATTTACGGGTTGGCCATCGACAGGGTGGCCTTTGATCAGGAGTTGGCTGTTCAGGCAAGAGAAGCCGGTGCAGAAATACGTAAAAGCTCCCGGGTCATCCACCTGACTGGTATTCCGGGAGGGATTAAGGCGCGGATTCAAACTAAGGGTTCAGTTTATGCAGAGCATGATGTTTCCTGCAGACTGGTGATCGGTGCTGATGGATATAAATCTCTGGTTGCCAGTTGGCTTGGTTTGCTTTATCCATCTCAAAAGGTTTCTATTTATGCAGCAGAGGTGGAACTCACGTCAACAAATGAGCAGGCTGTGAAAATATTTTTAGGACAGGAGCTTGCCCCGGCTTGGTTTGCCTGGGTTATTCCCGCCGGGCGAAAATTGGCCAGGGTGGGGATAGGAGTCGTCAGGCAAGAAGGGTTTTCTGCCTGCCGGCCAGGTGCTAGCCAGCTTTTTTTGCAGCTTATGAAAGCACATCCCAAAATTTTTAATGATTTGCGTGTTCTCAAATGTACCGGAGGGGTTGTTCCCATTGGGTTGATGAAGCGTTCATACGGGAACCATGCACTGTTGGTAGGTGATGCGGCCTGTCACATAAAACCTATTTCAGGAGGTGGACTTTATCTGGGGTTGGAGGCAGCCAGGTGTTGTGCTGAAGCAGCGATATCTTCCCTCAAGGCTAGAGATTACAGCAGTAAGTTTCTTTCAAACTACCAGAGGGCTTGGAAAGGAAAAGTGGGACAGGAAATAAGCTGTGGTTTAATGCACCGCAATGTTTTTTTGAAGATGAGTGATCAGGAAATAGATAATATGATTGCCTTTTTAGATACTCCATACTGGCGCAGGATAATTTTGAAATATGCAGATTTGGATTACCACTCCGTACTGGCTGGTAAGCTTGCTTTTGCTCCTCCCTGGGCACACCGTTTTCTTCTTAAGGGGTTGATTTCTTTTGTCAATAGGTGTTCTCGTGTTATGGGAAAAGGCTCCAGGAGTACCCTATCCTGACGGTTTTGCTGTTTAACTTTTTATCATAGATTTGGAACATATTTCAGTGTATTTCATAGCCTATATATTGTTAATTACAAAATGGCATAAGCTGGGTTAAGCAACTGATCAAACTTCACTGCTTGTGGAGAGTATCAAGGGAAAAACCGTTTATATTGTAGTAGTTAGGTATGTTGACTTGCCATTGTGGAAAAGTCTAGAGTTGCTAAAACCTCGAGCGAGCCATATGTATTATCGGATTTGGGAAAATCAACGATTATACAGGAGTAAAACGATGTATCGAGGTCATTTAATTGGGGTTGTGGTACCTGCTTTCAATGAATGGGAGTTGATTCACGAAACTCTGGTGGCAATTCCCAGTTATGTAGATCGGATTTATGCTGTTGATGATGGCTCAACAGATGGAACCGGTGCAGTAATAGAAAAGCTGCAGGAAATTGAGGGGAGATTTGTTTGTTTGAGGCATGAAAGGAACAGAGGGGTAGGGGCGGCAATCATCACGGGTTACCAGGAGGCCATTGCGGAAGGGGTAGATATTATCGCAGTGATGGCAGGGGATAACCAGATGGATCCGGAGGAGCTGCCCGGGCTGTTGGATCCCATTGTTGAAAGGAGAGCTGATTACACAAAGGGAAACAGGCTGTTATACCGAGGGCATCGGGATGGAATGGGCAAATGGCGGTATTTCGGCAACACATTGCTCACATTTCTGACGAGAATTGGGTCAGGATACTGGCATCTGTCAGACCCCCAAAACGGGTATACAGCCATATCCAGCGTGGTTTTCCAGCGCTTCTCACCTGAGAGTATCTATCCCTGGTATGGTTACTGTAATGACCTGCTGGTGAAGCTGAATGCATACGGCTTCAGGGTAATGGATATTACGATGCCTGCCAGATACGGCAGGGAGAAGTCAAAGATACGCTACAGCACCTATATTCCCCGTGTATCCTGGCTGCTGCTGCGCAAGTTTTTTTGGAGGCTGCGTGTCAAGTATCTTTTTCTTCAATTCCATCCGCTTGTTCTCTTCTACCTGATGGGCATTTTGCTGATACCCCTGGGGCTCCTGGGGTGTGTGAATGCACTTTATCACTTTTTTGTACTTGAGGGGCCGCTGTTTATCAGGGGTGTTCTTTCCCTGCTGCTGCTGGCAGCAGGCACCCAGTTTTTACTATTTGGTATGGTTTATGATTTGATGGCTTCTCCCGAGATGGAGACAACTGAACTAGATGTCGAAAGCAAAAAGCAAGCCAGGTTCCGGGGGGAGAGGGGGAGGGGGTGAAGGATGATGGCAGATGTTGTTGTGCTGGTTACAGGTGCTGGGGCGCCGGGTATTGCTGGAACTGTCTATGCCCTGCGAGAAAATCCGGAGAGGAAAAGATTTCGCATTATTTCTACCGATATTAACGGGGATGCGGTGGGGAAGTATTTAACCGACAGCTTTTATCAAGTTCCATCTCCGGAGGAAGATGACTACATTCGGAGTCTGGAAAGGATCATCAGGGATGAAGATGTAGATATCATTATCCCTCAGACCACGAGAGAAATTTTCATCCTTGCAGAACATATGGATCATTTCAGAGGTTTGGGGGTTGAGGTTGTTGTTTCTCCGACTGTTAGCATTAAAACTGCAAACGATAAATACCTGCTGCTGGAAAAGGCGAAACAGATAAATATTCCCTGCCCGCGTTATTACCTCACTGATTCTGAAACAACTTTAAGGAAGGCAGCAGGGCTGCTCGGCTATCCACGCAAAAAAGCAGTTGTCAAACCGAGGATCTCCCATGGGATGCGGGGTTTAAGGATACTGTCCGGGGAGAGTTTGGGTGTTGATCAATTATTGAACAGCAAACCCGAAGGCTCGGAAATAGATCTGGATTCCCTGGTACAGATCTTGAGCAGGGGTAAATGGCCGGAATTGATTGTTTCGGATTATCTTCCTGGTGAGGAATATACAATCGATGTTTTCAGGGGAAGCATAACTGTGGTGATACCGA
This sequence comes from Syntrophaceticus schinkii, assembly GCF_000946815.1. Lineage (GTDB taxonomy): Bacteria > Bacillota > DSM-12270 > Thermacetogeniales > Thermacetogeniaceae > Syntrophaceticus > Syntrophaceticus schinkii. The sequence goes on from NZ_CDRZ01000250.1 coordinate 27,965, forward strand.
GAAAAAGGCGCAGCATCAGAAGTGGCATCTCCTTTGATGCGGAAGTCGAATTGAGAAAGGATCTGATCGAATACTCTACCAGGCTTGCTGTGGCTCTAAATTTAAAGTACTGCTTCGGGTTTCAGTTTAAAGTGTCCAGTGATGGTATACCGAAGCTGTTGGAATGTAACCCCAGGGTTCAGGGGACTATGGTGGCCAGTGTGATGGCCGGGTTCAACCTCATCTATTATGCGGTGATGGAGGCTCTGGGTGTGCCGGCAGCAGTGGATGCTGTTGATATTGAAGATGGCATGAGGTTTGTTCGCTATTGGGGAGGGGTAGGGGTCATTGACGGCAGGCTTATCGGAAAAGTTTAAAGAGGTGATCTTAAACAAGAAATGCCTTTTTCACCTGCATACCAGCTATACCGACGGAAAGTGTACAGTGAATGACTACTGTAAGTGGGCGGTTGATCATGCCTTTGAGGTGCTGATTTTTACCGAACACATCAGAAAAAACCCTTCCTATGATTTCAACACATTTCTTGCGGATATTGAAAAGGCCAGGATCTGCTATCCTGGCCTGGATATTTGGGCAGGTGTGGAGGCAAAAGTTCTGCCTGGAGGGGAGCTGGATATTGCACCTGAGGTGGCATCCAGGGTTCCGCTTATCTGTTTTGCCTGTCACTCTTTCCCGAAAGACAGAGAGTTATATCAAAAATCGCTGCAGAATCTATTTTCTTCGCCAGAATGGAGGGACAAGATCAGGGTCTGGGTGCACCCCGGGCGTTTCTTAAAAAAAGCGGGACTCCTCTCCGGAAGTTTTTCTCTTTTACACAACCTGGCTGCCGCTGCAATCAGACAGGGGGTCCTGGTTGAGGTTAATCTAAGAGAAAACCTGCTGTCTGATTCCTTGATGAGATCGATCCCCGTGCAGCTGTTGATCAGGGGTTTTGATGCCCATTCACTTGCCGACCTCGATGAATGCTGCACTTGGGCAGTGCCAGCTATAAAAGCCACCTGATCACCTCAAAGGCCTCGGCATACTCTGCATTGCACTGCACCCCCCGGGTTTTCGCCAATCCGAAAATAAACTCCTCAGAAAAATAGGATTTGTTTTGAATTATTTGGGAGTGATATTTGGACAGCATCTGATACTTTTTGAGAACATGTTCCCTTGTTAAAGGAACAAAAAGCTGGGTATGAAACCCGGTGTGGTTCCAGGGCAGTTCATAGCAGATGATGCTGGCTGTTGTTTTAAATGCTCTGATCATTTCATTGGCTATTGTCTGGTGGTCTTGATGAAAGTCGTTGAGGGAGGGGCCTACAACCAGCTGCGGCTTAAATGTATCCCTGATCTTGACCAGGTTTTCCAGGACCTCCTGCCTGTAGTGATGCAGTCTGCGCACCTGATAGTTAAATATTTGATAATTGGTTTCATTTAATCCAAGGCCGCTGATCACATTTAAGAACTCTTTTTTTAAAGTATCTCTTGGTAAACCTTCGGGAAGGGATTCCTCTGCGGTGGAGAAGACTATCCACAGTAAAGGGCTTTGCTTTTCGATGAGCCAGGTGATCAGCCCTCCACACCCCAATTCAGCATCATCGGTATGTGGTGATAGAATCAGTGCCCTCATTTATCTTCCCCCGCCTTTAAATATATCCAGGTACTCCGGTTGATCGGAGATATTTTTTTATGTCTTCCTGGGAAGTTTTCCACAAGCCAAACTTTAAACATGGTCACATCCAGCTTATCTTTAATTAACCTGTTTTTTTTCTGCCGGCACTCAATTTTTAAGTTTGGACTCTTGAGAACTTCGAGGGCTTTCGGCAGGGCTTCCACTTCAGCATCAAAGAAATCCAGCAGCCCGTATTTTTGCAGCTCAGTAAAGATACCGCAGTGTTTGGCAGTAGTGGAAACATGGATGGCATATGTCCCCAGTAATGCTGCTTCTGCTGCGGTAGTGCCCCCTTCTCCCAGATAGAGGCTGGCATAGTAGAGCAAGTGATGCAGCTTTTCCGGAGCGACCCGGATATTATAGTTCTCCCATGCGGGATCCTCCTTGCCTTCTGCAACAACGAAAACCCGCCCATATCTTTCGAGGGTCTTCACCAGCTTAATTTTATCCCTGATGCCGTGCTGGCCGATGTCATGGCTGGCAGACCAGGAGATAAACCTGACAATAGAAAATATCTCCTGCTCACTGATGTCTATTTCTTTCAGGACCTCCGGATTTGGTGTAAAAGAGTTTGGGTGCAGATAGGCCAGCTCATGAAAGCCATCATAAAAAAACTGTTTTCTTCCCAGTTTGCGTTTAAAGGAGGAAGGGGTAAAAATGTAGTCAACAAAAGGGGCGTACAAAAGATACTGCTCCCGGGAGTGTTCGGTATCCTCAAAGATGATGCAGGGCTTTTTTAACAATTTGGAAATGTGGGCAGCACGGATGGAGCCCGCACCGAGGAAGATGTCCGGATCAAGTCCCTTGACCGCTTGATACATTCTCCAATCAAGGAGCGGCAGATTGACAGCTTTACTAAAAAGTGAGGTTCCGTAGCTGCCGAGTTTAATAAAGGGAAAGCCGTACCTTTCCAGCAGTCTGATGGAAAGGTCCTTGTCGCTTGCGGTGAGCAAGATATCGTGGCCTTGTTGGCTCAGCTGCTTGATCATATTTTTAAAAAAGTGTACATGTGCCGGGTGATTGATATCCACTACTATCTTCATTTTTATCCCTCGTTAAAAGTCTATTTACCCGATATGCCCAAAGGCAAAATTGCTCAACCCTTCATAAATGGAGAGTGGCAGCACCTGCAGCAGTTTCGCCGCCATTTGATAGGTAAATCCGTCCCGGTTCACAATCTGTGAGCGAGGGTTTTGGGGGTAATAGCTATAGGACAGCTTTTTTTCTACAGTCCCCCAGCGGCTTTTAAAATGAATCAAGCCGGAGTTATCGGCAGATACCCTCCCAAAATCGAAATACCTGTAACCCCTGACGCAGGCATCTTCAATGCTTTTCCACAGTAAGGCATTATAGGGACGGCACTGCATGTAGGCTGGGTCTGCGGCGCCGTATCCGTAAATAAGATGGTCATTAAAGGAAAGCATCACCCCCCCGGCGATGATTTTACTGTTATAGAGGGCGATATAGAGCGTAGCATGACCATCCAGGTAAAGAAAGAGGTTTTTAAAGAAATTCCAGGGGTGGCAGGGGGATCCTAACCTCTTTTTCGTGATGCAGTTTAAACGGTAAAATTCTTTTAATGCTTTAGGATCCTTTGTCTCTTCTACTCTGACCCCATATTTCCGGGACTGTCTGATATTTCTCCGCACATTGCCTTTAATTGTTTTCCATACCTCTTCAGGGTTATTTGACAATTCGAGAATGTAGGTGGAGTAGCAGTCGGTGAACTGAAAAGAACTGTGGTCCAGGGAATCTCTCACTTCCAGGTAGGAAGGCTTCAATTCCTCTACCAGTTCCAGCGCTGTGGTGAGCAAGGCAGACTGGGAAGCGGGATCTCCTAGGATGCTGCACCTATAGGCGAAGGGGAGTGAAGATAACCTGTTTCCCGTCAGAATGCTCTTAATATAAAAAAGGGGTAATAGGCCGGTCATTTGTCCGCAATTATTTTTGGCAAAAAGATAATATGGCCTGTAGTTAAATGTATCACAGAGAAATTTCCTCCACTCCGGTGTATGAAAAAGGCCCGCCTCTGGCTTTTGAGCGAGGAAATCTCTCCATATAGACTCATCGGTTTCCTGAACGATCTCGATCATTTCTACCACCTTTCAGCTGCTTGAGCTTATTTTATAGAGCTGGAACCAGGCGTACACATTATGATATTCAGGGATTCTGGGTGTGTTACTCGAGTCACCTGAAGAGGTTTATCAGGTATACAGACAGGTAGTTTCCCCGGTGAAGTTAGGGAACGTATCAGCAGAAAGGTGATGGAATACCGGGCTTTATTTGTGAATATAATAGGCCCCGAATGGTAAGCAGAGGGGGCCACATTACATGCAAGATCCAAGTTTATCTATAACAGTTGATCTGGAGGACTGGTATCACATTCCATCGGTCTGTGGGTCGCCTTTTTCTGTATTTGATGGTATTGACGACTTTTTCGGCAAGTGGTGCTGCCGTTATGATTATTTGAGCGAACCCACCGCAAGGGTGCTCGATCTTTTAGATGAGTTCGGTATTACTGCCACTTTTTTTATTGTAGCTGATCTATTAAATCATTATCCCGGCCTGGTGGAGAGGGTGGTGGAGAGGGGCCATGAAATCGCCTGTCATGGTTTGGATCATTCCTGCAAGATCCACCCGGAGACCAGGGAACCCTTGATCAGCCGCAGTGAATTTGAGGAGCGGACGCTGCTGGCCAAGGAAATGCTGGAAGCGGCTTGTGGGGAGAAAGTTATCGGGTACCGCGCTCCTAATGTTCTGGTTGCTGGATGGATGCTGGATTCACTGGAAGAGATGGGGTTTAAATATGACTCATCTGTGTGTGTGAATTCCTTATATAACAAAACCGATTCAGCTCTCAAAGGTGTTTTCTCTCATCCTTACCACCCTGTGGGTGGCCTTTTAGAACCTGGTGAAGGAAGGCCTTTTTGGGAATTTCCCTGGTCATATCTGGATCTGCTCGGTTTTAAGATCCCCTCATCAGGTGGGCCTATGCTGAGATTTCTTGGTTCCTCCATCATTGCAAAGGGCCTGCAACAGAGCATGGCCAGAGGGCATACGGTGTTCTATTTTCATCCCTTGGATATTTCCCTGGAGAGCTTCCCTAAAGCCGGGAGGGGAAGGCCGCTCTATTGGGCTGTCAAGGGAAGGGTGGTAGAGGAAAGAATCAGGTCTATCCTGCGAAAATTTCAGCATGTAAGAAAAATAACTTTAAAAGAAGCTCTTCTGGAAAGCAATGGCTAGTGCCGGCGATGTAGACGATTGATGCTTGGTTAAAGTGCCTTGATAATCCGGGGAAACGGGGTGATCAGTTGCCGGGGCTTTTAAGTTATCTCGATTTTACATTAGAGCAGTATGCAAGGTTATGTAGAGCTATAAAAGGATCAAAGTATCAAGTCCTAACAATGAGAGAGTTATTAGAATGCTCCTCCCAGGATGGACACTTGCTCATTATGCGTCATGATGTTGATGAAGATGCCAGAAATGCTCTGGATATGGCGAGAGTGGAGCATGATTTAGGCATCAGGGCTACGTACTATTTCCGAGTCAGAAAAAGGGTTTTTGTCCCTGCCATTATTGATGAGATTGCTTTATACGGGCACGAGATCGGCTATCATTACGAAACCCTGGACAAAACCCGGGGAAAAACGAGAAGGGCTTTGAGCCTTTTTGCTGCAGAGCTGGCGATGCTGCGGGAGAGGTATGAGATCAAAACTGCCTGTATGCACGGCAACCCCCTCACCAAATACGATAACAAAAAAATTTGGGAGAATTGCGAACTGGGTCACTTTGATCTGATTGGTGAGCCCTACCTATCTTTGGATTACAATCAATTTTTATATTTATCAGACAGTGGGAGAACATGGCTGAGAAATAAAAACAAGATCAAGGATAGGGTCAGCTCCATTAATATGCCTCCGGTTCAGGTAAAACATACAGGTGACCTGATCGAACTGATCACTGGTGGTGGTTTCGAAAAGATCTGTATTCTTACGCATCCGAAAAGATGGAGCAAAAACCTGATCAACTACCTGACATACTACTTCATCGATCTGGCTTACAATGCAGGAAAAAAGGTGACAAGGGTGATGTTTTTGTTATGAATGGGAAGATGGCGGCTTATGTTAAGCGATATTTGGATATATCGGATGAAGAGATATTCGAGAACAGCGAACTGCTTTTGGATACCCTTTTTTACAGGAAGCAGGTGGCTGTTCAGCAAAGTCCAGGAAGGAAAAATGAACGGACATTTATGTCTTATGCCCGTATATTTGGTTTCGACTCCAGCCAGGTGAGAGCCCCTCTTTTTAAGCTCCTGTCATGCAGACCTTCGTGTGCTTTTCAGCACCCGGACGGTAAAAACTTTGCCATCTGTTTAACTCATGATGTGGATGAAATATACCCCACCTGGATACACAACCTTCTGGCTGCGGCTTATAGTCTTGGCCGGCTTGATTTTCAGGAGATGAAAAAATATTTTTCATGGAGATTTAGAGGGAAAAACAGGTCACCATTTCTCAATTTCCGCGATATTATGGAATTAGAAGCAAAATACGGTGCAAAGTCAACCTTCTATCTTTTGACCTCAGGCAGAGATCATATCAGGTTCAGGTACAATATCGAAGATATTGGAAGCATGATCAGGGATATCGCTGAGAGCGGTTGGGAAATAGGGCTGCATGGAGGTTACTATACATACGACAGTCTTCAGAGGATCAAGGATGAAAAAAATAAATTGGAAGAAGTTCTGGGGAAGCAGGTTTTTGGATACAGGAATCACTATTTGCGCTTTCTGGTTCCTGAAACCTGGGAGCTCCTGGCGCGGGCGGGGTTTAAATATGACACCACCTTTGGTTTTAATGATCAGGTAGGGTTCAGGAATGGCCTCTGTCACCCCTTTAGACCTTTTAACCTGGCGAGAGACCAGGAGATCGATATCTTGGAGCTCCCCTTGAATATTATGGACTGTGCCATGATGGAATTGGCAGCTTCTGAGAAAGATGCCTGGGAAATAGTATCAGAACTGATTGATACAGCAGCAGAGCACCACGGTGTTTTGACTTTGCTCTGGCACAACAATTCTTTTCATTACCCACCCCGCCGCGGCTGCCATAAACTTTATGAAAAGATTCTCGAATATGGAGCTCAAAAGAACGCCTGGATGACTTCTGGAGAGGAAATATGGAGGTGGTGGTAAAGTGGGGCTTGTTTTAATTCAGGATCAAACACGCTGGGACCAATTTATTGATAAAAGTCCTCATGGTTTATTATTTCATAAGTGGAATTTCCTAAAAACTATTGAGCTGCATTCAGGTTACGAACTGTTGCCCTACGGAATTTATAAGGGAGAGTCGCTGATCTGCGTCATCCCCCTTTTTTATAAGAAGATCAGGGGATTGAAATTTTTGTTTTCACCGCCCCCGCAGACAGGAGTCCCCTTTCTGGGGTTCGCCATGTGCCGCGACTACACCACTTTAAAACAGAACAAAAAGGAAAACTTCTTGAATATTGTTGCGGATGAATTTCACCGGCAGATCTCAAAAATATCTCCCCACTACACCCATATCTCCCTGGTGCCGAACTTGTTGGATATTAGAGCCTTCACCTGGAATCAATACAGTGTTACCCCCAGTTACACCTATATACTCGATTTGACTGAAACGCTGGATAATATTTGGAACAACTTTCAACATGAGCTAAGAAGAGAAATCAAACTAGGGGAGAAATTGTATCTAAGGCTGGTTAAGTCCAACGATGTCTCTCCTTTGTATTACTTTCTCAAGGAAAGATACAAAGAACAGAATTTGCATCTCCCCATCATCAGCAAGTCCTATCTTGAAGACCTAATCAGGCTTTATCCAGAGCATATTGTTATTCATTACCTGTATGATGATCGTGAGATAATCGGGGTTAATATGACCCACGAATATAAAATCTTTATTGGCTGGCTGGGAGCTGTAAGATTTTCGAATGCCATTCGCAGTAACGAATATTTAACCTGGAAGCTGATCCAGAGAGCGAAAGAAAAAGGGTTTAAGGCCTTTGAGCTGCATGGTGCCAACAGAAAAAATCTATGCCAGTTTAAAACAAAATTTAACCCTTCACTGGAACTGACTTTTGCAATAAATCAAAAAAACAAGTTAGGACAGCTTGCAGAATGGGCTTATTTTAACTTGATCAAGAGGAGATAAGCAAGAAGTGGTATTAAATGTTGTCCTTGGCTGGTTGTCCTTGCAGAAGCAGCGGTTTTACTGCAATGGGAATAAATATGTGTTCTGCAAGTCTGCAGAAGCCCTGGCGGATATGCCGGATCCAGGTCCGCGCATTGAATGCAGGTGCGAAATTATCAGAGACTTTGCCGAATTGGAAAGACAGGCCTGCTGCCCGGAAATCAGGAAAGAAATCGTTAAATTTGCTTATTATCTCCGTCAAGGGTGTCAGCTCTACCTTATATTTCATCAAAATGCCGTTGTAGCCCATTCCGTTGTAGCCAGTTTAAACCGCTTCCACCCCTACCCCTTTGCTGATCATGCGGTATTTGAGGGTGGCACAGATTATTTGGTTTTTTACGGCCGGACATTTCCGGAGTACCGGGGGCTGGGGATCAGCTCCTATATGCTGACCCAAATTTGTAAGAATAATATTAAAAACGAAGAAAGGGTTTTTGTTACATCAAACTGGGATAATGCTATAGCTCATAAAACAATCAAGAAGGCGGGATTTAAGAAGCTGGGAATTCTGAGATACATAAGGGTCGGTTTTTTTACCCTTTGTAGTGATTTTAGGGTCTAGGAGAACTGCTCTTAAATAAATCCGGTAACTTCATCTGATTCATAGATTTTGTTGAGCTTTTTTAGATCGCTCCATAAAGTCATATCCTGGTAGTAATAATCCAATGTTCTCCAGGTAGGTTGGAATTGAAAGGGGCCAGTGCAGGAATAAAGCAGCAAGGGCCTCTTTTTTAATTCTTCATTTCTAATTAAGATAATATCTTGTTCAGATTGCCTCAAAAATACCATATTCTGCGAGTTGGCCTCCAGTATATGGGCTTTTGTTTGATATTGTGAAGCCAGCAGATATCTGATTGTTACGTAATCAGACATGATGAAGCCCGATGCGCAGGAAGCCAGGTGGTCAAAGGCAGTGCATTCCTGCTCTGTCAGATAATATGTATAAAATGGTCTTTTCATAAGCGGTTTATCTGATGCTGTGAAATCATTGGAAATAGAAAGGAAAGCCATCATCGCAAATAAGATAATTGTCGCTGTTTTGATTTTCCTGTTTGTACAACTGTAAAATAAGCAGTATAGACCCGCAGCCGCAGGTACGCAAATAAAAATGAAAGAGTATTCTCCGAATCTGGCTAAATTCATGGCAGCAAGCCTGTTTAACAGTAAGCTGGGTCCCGGAAAGGTAAAGATGGGCGATAACAAGCCCAATAAGGAGATAATTTTGCCTAACCCGGGTACTTTTTCTGAACGGAGTATCCAGAGAGAACCAATAATCATAAAAATCAGGAGTGGTGTAAACTGTAAATAATTAAAAAACTCAGGGATAGGTGTTTGAATAATAGATTTTGTAAGAATCCCTTTAGGAGCCGGTGTAACAAAGCTTGCAATGAGGGTGCGAAAAAGCCTTTCTGCGTAAAAAGCCCAATAACTGAGTGTTATGCAGATGGCAAAGATGAAATAATTTAAGGATAACAGATAGCCCCGGTTTTCTAAAGAATATGTTTTGTGTATAAGCAGCAGCAGTAGCAGCAGCAAGAGGATAAAAGGCATTGATGCTGGATGATAAACAACCATGGCAAGTGTCAAGATGACTGATAGAATTATTTTTCCCGGTGTTGCCCGAACAACCAACAATAAAATTAAGATAACTTCTAAAAACGAAACAACACTTCTAGGGATAGAATACATGCCATAAAAAATTACATCGGTGTTAAGGCTGGCCAACAATGCCCCTAATAAGGCAATTTTGTTATTATGGAGTATTTTATTCAAGACAAGATAAATACCGGCTGTCATCAGTGAATAGATGATCCCATTTAAAAAGAAGGCAGTTTTATGGATGGGAAGCCAGATCCCTGATATTTTAATAAAGGTAGCACATAAAACATGCCATAAAGGGAATGCTTTATAGATTTCAAATTCATTACCGATAAAACCATCATTGAGTAAATTATGGATCAACCAGGTATGCCCGAACAAATCGGTTCTTCCGATAAAGTAATGGTATTTTAGGTTTACTCCCCAAATAATACCTAAAACCAGAATCATTATTTGCAGCAAGGTAATAAGTGCATCTTTTTTAGATGTATGGAAGAGCAAAATTTGCAGCAACACCGATACTGCCATCAGAGTTACTGCCAGATAATACAAAATCGTTCTGGTATCATGTATGGCCAGGAGAAAGAGAGAAACTGATAAAAAGAAAAGATAGCAGCAAATTAACAGATATCTTAAATATTTGTTGTCATATTGTTGTATTGAAAACTGGATGTTCTTAATTTTCAGATAGATTAAAGGTGCAACAAACATGGGAAGTGCCAGATAACTGCCGAGAAGGACTAGATTGTGATAACCAAATATCAATGGCACTGCCAACCCCAAAAACGCTGCCAAAGGAAGCAGGTAAATTAACAACTCTTCGGTTTTGAAGAATTTTATATTCCGCTCATTCAAGATACAACATCCTTTTTATCTTCCAAGCGCATGTTATAAGTAGCTCTATAGTATATTGACAGGATAAATAAAGGTGACATTCCCATCCGCTCCTGTTTTCATTACCTGCGGGTACAGTCCGGTATGGGTGTCTACCCTTTACTTTCCGCCTTTATGCGGTGTGTCAAGTATAAAGCTATTGCTATGCCCGCCACTCCTAGACCCAGTATTCCGTAAGTGATCATCCAGGCATACCCGTAGCCGGTAATGCCGAGCTTTTTGATAAAGGTATAGCTTAGTGATAGGAGCAGGCTGGCCCGAAGGCTGTTGAGGAGAGTTATTCTCTGCGGCTTCATCTTGATGTTTTGAATAGGCAGAAACAGCATGTAGATTGTTACGAAGAAGCTTGATAAAACCAGCAGTTTTAAGAGCCCGTAAGCTTCAATATAGTCTTTTCCGAAGAAACAAAGCAGGGTATTCCCCATAAAATAAATCATGATAACAAGAGGCACCATGCATAACGCAATTGCTGAGGCGGATTTTATGAGCATCTTTTTAAGGTTTTCTCCGTGACTTCCTTCTACGAACAGGGAATGCCGATGGCGTCCGGAATGATCAGAACAAAATTGGCGATTGCTGCAGCGATGTAATATTTTGCTGCTTCTGCATCCCCCAGCAGGTTGAGAATCATGACAGGCATTATTAATGAGGGGACGTTGGCCAATATATTAGAAAGATAGTTCCAGATGGAAAACTTAAAGGACTTCCTGATAAAGTGTTTGTCAGCCTGTATATGCACTCCAATCAACTTATTTAACATAAATATTCCAAACATTGTTGAAAAAAAATAAGCCAATCCCATAGAAGCAAAAATTCCATAGCTTTTCAAAGAGGCAAGAATGAAGAGCAGGGGGATTCTTAAGGCCAGCAATATATTTTGAACCAGGAACTCACCCCCCTTTCTTAAAGCAAGAAGTGCATTTCCGTTGATCAAGGTTATGGTATTCAAGAGTGAGAAAAGCAGAAAAAAAAGCCGCAAGCTTATGTTTTTGCAGGAAAACCAGCTCTGGAGAAATTATCTCAATACAAGAGATGTAAAGGACAGAAATAATAATGGAAAAAACTGATGTAATCACAAGGCATGTATTATAAACATTACGTTTGTTGCTGGCCGGTAGAAAACGAATGAGAGAGAAGTCAAAACCAAAGAGGGAGAAAAGGGTGATCAAGCTCTGAGAGGCAATCAGGGCTGTTGTTAACCCCACATCTCCTACAGAATAAATTCTTGCTGCTGCCATCCAGAAGAAAAAACCGACACTGATATTGATGATCCTGCTAGAAGCTAAAAAAAAGGAGTTTTTAAAGAGCGGGTCTCGCAGCTGCCTGTAAAATCTCGCTATGATTGTTCGAAACCGAATAATCTTCATAAAATATCCTTTCAGTTTATTCTTATACTATTTGCATGGCAACTGAAAGGTTTATAATTCGGAAACTTAATTCAGGGTATTCTAGAAAGCAAGATGTCAAACAACCGTTTTTCTACCCTCCATAACAGGTGATTGAATGCTGAAGCAGGGATTTCATTTCGCCATAATTAGTAAAGATTTTTCCACGAACATGCAGTATATCACTGCCTAAACATTAACCTGCACCGGCCGGTGTTATGATTAGTCGAAGATTCCTTGGGAAGAAGATGAAGATGCAGATGCAGTTATCCAGTGATGGATCTATTGAAAGATCTGACAATATTTATGAAGATATTGAAGATTTTATTGAAGAGTAACAAATAATGAAAACCCCTTCCGGGTAATAACATATCATGTAATGGATATGATAACGGTAGCAGGAAGGGGTGAGTTGATTGAACTCCCAAATCATCATAGGCACTGCTTCTTTTGCTGATGAAATAAGAGATAGATTGGTAAAAGAGCTAAAATTTCTTTCAGATGAGCAGGATATTGTTCATTTTGAAGAGAGGGAAAATACACCATGGTTGTTTTTTATTGTTGGAGTATCTCGTAACAACAAACGGGGGGAGCGGAGATTTGCCTGCCGGTTTGCAGTTGCCAAGGCGCTCTCTGATCTGTTTGTCAATCATTTGGAAGCAGACTTCGTGAAAAACTATATTGAGGAGACCTATCATTACTGCTCTCCTCAGGACCGTTTTGAAATTGTGAGCTGTACATTGGAAACTCTCGATAAACTGAAAATAATCAGGAGAAACAGGGTGTTACAGAGTGTTTATGATTACCTGGTTGAATACAGAACAATCAACATCGAGGGGTTTGCCAGGTTTCGCCTCCAAAGCTATTGGGCTCAACTGGAGCGCATTGTCAAAAGAACCGGGGAAGAAGTTTTAGCTGCGAAGGATTATTTAGAGTTTGTTCGCTTACTGCGTTGTTTTATTGAGATGCAGGAACCCAAAATTGATGAAACTCACATTTTTATTGCTCCGGAAGGAACTTTTTTTTATCTGTGACAAGAAGGGTCATGTGATCCGCAGAGAGCATATTCGCACACCGTCATTCTCTGTTACAGATGGGGAATTCAATTATAAGGATTATCTGTTGAGCATGCTGATTACCCTGGTCCCTGAAACAATTATTTTCCACGTGTCTGATTGCATCTGGGAATGTGACCCACTGCGCACGATCCAGCAGGTATTTGAGGATCGAGTTATTCGCTGTCCTGGTTGTGAAAGATGTCGGCATCTGTACAGCAGCAAGAAAAAATGACCTGTCAAGGGGACGGTACTTGTGGCTGGTCCCGCTGCCTTTCCAGCCTTACCTGCCAAGGAAAGGGGCACAATCGCTGTTGACAACCACTTATTTATTGCGTATAATTGCAGAACAAAAGCAGATGTTGAAACGATAACAGGACTAAAGTACCCAGATACTTACCTCAGAGAGGAGAGTGCTGTGGCTGAAAGCCTCTCCGGTAATCAGGTCTGGAGAAGACCAGCCTGCGCATTTTTTTTGTTCGGCTGCACACCGTTAGCTGTGCAACACGAGTGAGCGAAAGTTTTTTCGCTAATCGGGGTGGAACCACGGGAAGGCCTCGTCCCCTTAAGAAGGATGAGGTCTTTTTTTATTTCTAATAGAATGGGGGAAGGAAAAGTGGAAGACCAAAAAGCAGCAGGAGATATGATACCTGTAATCCTGAAAGATGGAAGTGTTTATGAGGTTTCTGATGGGACCACCTGGATCGATGTGGCAGCGGGCTTGAGCAGGAAACTTGCCAAAGAGGCACTGGCTGCCAGGGTGGATGGAAATTTGAAGGATCTCAATTTGCCGGCACGTCCCCAAGAAAAGGTGGAATTCCTTACTTTTGCTGATCAAGAGGGGCAGGCGGTTTACAGGCATACATCTGCTCATCTGCTGGCTCAAGCTGTCAAACGAATTTTCCCCGGGGCCAAACTGGCCATTGGGCCAGCTATTGCGGATGGTTTTTATTATGACTTCGATGTTGAGCATCCCTTTACAACTGAGGATCTGGCTTTGATCGAAAAAGAAATGAACAAGATCAAAAAGGCGGATTTCCCGATAGTTCGGCAGGAGCTTTCCCACGAGGAGGCGATTGCTCTTTTTGAAGAACAGAGTGAGCCTTATAAGGTGGAGTTGATCAGGGAACTGCCTGCAGATTCCCAGGTGAGCATCTACAAACAGGGAGAGTTCGTCGACCTCTGCTTGGGGCCGCACCTGCCCAGCACTGGGAAGATCGGTGTTTTTAAATTGCTCAGTGTAGCCGGTGCTTACTGGAAGGGGAGTGAGGAGAACAAGATGCTCCAGCGGATTTACGGCACCTCATTCCCGAAGAAGAAGGCCCTTGATGAATATCTGGAGCACCTCGAGGAGGCGAAGCGCCGTGATCACAGGAAGTTGGGGCAGGAACTGGATCTCTATGGTATTGCCGAAGAGGGTCCGGGTTTCCCCTTCTTTTACCCGAAAGGTATGGTGGTCAGGACAGAGCTGGAAGATTTCTGGCGCTCTGAGCATCGCAAAGGGGGCTACCTGGAGATCAAGAGCCCGGTCGTCTTAAGCCGTGACCTCTGGGAGCGGTCAGGGCACTGGGATCATTACAAAGAAAATATGTATTTCTTGAAGATCGATGAGCAAGATTTTGCCGTAAAGCCTATGAACTGCCCGGGGGCGATGATCTACTATAAAACCCGTGTTCATTCCTATAGAGAGCTTCCCCTGCGTATAGCGGAGTTGGGTTTGGTGCACCGCCATGAGCGCTCCGGGGTTTTGCACGGCTTGATGCGTGTGCGCTGTTTTACCCAGGATGATGCTCATATCTTCATGCTGCCCGAGCAGATCACTGATGAGATCATCGGTGTGATGGAGATGATCGACCATTTTTACCGCACCTTCGGTTTTTCTTATCGGGTGGAACTGTCCACCAAGCCGGAAAAGGCTATGGGTTCAGATGAGATCTGGGATATGGCGATCAGTGCTTTGAAAAAGGCGTTGGAGATGAAGGATATCCCCTACCGGATCAATGAGGGGGATGGTGCATTCTACGGTCCCAAGATCGATTTTCACCTTCAGGATTCTTTAGGGCGCAGCTGGCAGTGTGGAACGATTCAGCTTGACTTTGTGAACCCTGAAAACTTTGATCTCACCTATATCAGTGATGATGGGAGCAAGAAGCGCCCGGTGATGATCCATCGGGTTGTCTTCGGCAGTATCGAGCGTTTTCTGGGAATTCTGACCGAGCACTATGGTGGAGCCTTCCCTATCTGGTTAGCGCCGGTTCAGGTCAAGGTGCTCACTGTGGCCTCCCGTCATGCGGAGTATGCGGCTGAGATAGCACACCTCTTGGAACAAGAAGGCATTCGTGTAGAGGTCGATGACCGCAATGAAAGGGTCGGCTATAAGATCAGAGAGGGTGAAGTAGAAAAAGTGCCCTATCTTTTGGTCCTGGGTGACCAGGAGGTTGACTCTCAAATGGTCAGCGTAAGGAAGCGCGGCACCGGTGATCAAGGCTCCCTTCCTTTGCAAAAATTCGTAACCCAGATAAAAGAAGAAATCAACCAAAAATCCTGAGACGCGGGGACGGTTCTCGCGTCTCACCAACGTCTTAACTCAGGCCTTTTCAATAAAAGTAGAAATTGGAGACCGGAAGCCGGAAGCTCCAAAAAACCAGGAACTGCCTTGGATCAGGTAATCTAGTGGACTGTTGTTGATATTTAGATCGTTGATATCTGGCAAAAAACAGAGCAATTCTTTTTTCAACGACTAACGACTAATGACCAACGACCAACCACTAACCACCAAACTTGTTGACATTGTCAAAAAACTTATGGTATACTTTTTATCGCAAGTAGAAGCCACTCGCTTCTCACCCTAGAGCTATCAGAGTGCTGCTAGGGTCAACTTTAGGGAATACTGCGTACACAAGGCGGGTGGATCGATGATCTACTCGCCTTAATTTTTTTGTTTTTAAAAATTCAAGGAGGTGGCGGATAATTATTAAAGAATTGCGGGTCAATGAAGAGATCCGTGTTCGGGAAGCCCGGGTAATTGATAGCAACGGCCAACAACTTGGGATTATACCGGTCAGGGAAGGGATGCGCGTTGCAGCGGAGCAGGGCCTGGATCTCGTTGAGGTGGCACCACAGGCTAAACCACCGGTCTGCCGGATTATGGACTACGGCAAGTATAAGTATGAACAAAGTAAAAAAGAACGGGATGCTCGTAAAAAACAGCGGGTCATCAATGTCAAGGAAGTCAAGATCAGGCCCAGAATTGAGGAACACGACTTTCAGGTTAAGGTAAGGAATGCCCGGCGTTTCTTGACCGATGGGGATAAAGTAAAAGTTACCCTGATGTTCAGGGGGCGTGAAATAACCCATGCTGCTCTGGGACATGACCTGTGCATGAAGTTTTACAAGGAGTTAGAAGAACAGGCCAGTATGGAGAAAGAGCCCAAGGTTGAAGGGCGCAACATGATCATGGTCCTGGTGCCCAGAACCCAGGAACAGGTGAAAGGAGACTAGATGATGCCGAAGATGAAGACGCACCGAGGGGCAGCCAAGAGGTTTAAACGCACAGCCAGCGGAAAGTTGAAGCGGTCTAAAGCCTTTAGAGGCCACCTGTTAGCAAAGAAATCAAGCAAGCGTAAGCGCCGTCTCCGCAAGGCGGAGGTTCTACGTCCATCTGACGAGAAAAATGTAAAGCGGTTACTGCCTTACCTGTAAAAGCAAAGGAGGATGACGATTATGGCAAGGGTAAAAGGTGGCCCAGTTACACGGCGCCGTCATAAAAAGGTATTAAAGTTAGCCCGCGGCTACCGCGGAGCAAAGAGCAAGGTCTACCGGGTAGCTAACCAGCAGGTTATGAAATCTCTTAACTATGCTTATATTCATCGCAGACTAAAAAAACGGGATTTTCGGCAGCTGTGGATTACGAGGATCAATGCTGCTGCTCGCAATCACGGGATTTCTTACAGCAAGTTTATGAACGGATTGAAAAAGGCGGGTGTCGGCGTCAACAGGAAGATGCTGGCTGAACTCGCTGTCAATAATGATGCTGCTTTCGGCAAGCTTGTGGATTTAGCCAAGCAGTACCAGTAAATGTTGAATAAATGGGTATGCAAAAAGTATGGTTGGGGAACCATACTTTTTTTATGGAATAATGGAGCATCAAGGTGAGATATTTGGAAATTAAAACTGCCAAACAGGCAGCCCGATTGGCACGGGATCTAAAAAAAAGAAAACACAGAGAGCTTACCAATCGCTTCCTTATCGAGGGCGTCAATTTTGTTGAAGATGCCCTTATCAGTAGGACTGAACTTGATTACCTGCTGGTTTCAGAAAAGTTCTGGCAGAGGAAGAAGGGAAAAGGGATCATTGATCTTGCCAGTTCCCGGGGAATACCCATTTTTTCTGTTAAGGAAAATGTTCTGGCCGGGTTGTCTGATACGGAAACCCCTCAAGGCATTGTGGCTGCAAGCCAGATGCCAGTTTGGAATGAAGAGGATGTTATTTATGGCCAAGATGCCCTCCTGGTTGCCCTTGACGGACTACAGGATCCAGGGAATCTGGGAACAATTATCAGATCCGGTGCCGGAGCAGGGGTCAGCGGGTTTTTTTTAGGAGAGGGGACAGTGGACCTATATAACTCCAAGGTCTTGCGGTCAACGATGGGAACGGTTTTTAGGGTTCCTGCTTTTCATCAGGTGGAGCTTGTTTCCCTCATTAATAGATTGAAGTTGACGGGGTTTACTACTATTGCTGCAGATCCTAGAGCAGAATTAAAGTATTATTGCGCTGATTTAGAAAAAGGTCCTTTGTTGATTCTGATCGGTAATGAGAGCCGTGGGATCAGTCCGGAACTGCTGGAGACAGTTGATTTAAGAGTATCCATTCCCTTGTCAGAAGGAGTTGAATCCCTGAATGCAGCTGTCGCTGCGGCTCTAATCCTTTATGAAGTCTTTCGTCAGCGAGATCCGGAAGGGTATAAATGTAAAAAATAAAAACTAAAAGGTATTATTATCTTTAAGAGAGAAGATTTTGGTAAATGCGCTGATCAGGTCAGTTGGAAGGGAGTAAGGGAGATGCTAAAGGAGAAATGCCCGGAGTTTTGGGAACAGGCATGGGAGAACGCACATAAACACTCTCTGCATGCCAGAAGACGCAGCGATCTGGATCAAATGAAATACTGGGATTCTATGGCAGAGTTTTTTGCGAAGACAGCCAGGAGGCGGAATGGGGATGGAAGACAGCAAAAGGTTTTATCCTGGCTGGAACGGCAGGGGGCCTGGCAGCCGGGGATAGAAGTCCTGGATATCGGTGCCGGAGCAGGGCTCTTTACAATTCCCATGGCTAAACTGGCCTCCCGTGTCACAGCACTGGAGCCGGCACCTGCTATGTTAAATGTGCTGCGCAGCTGGGCCGATGAGGAAGGGCTTACTAATGTGGATTATCTGGATCAGGAATGGGAAATTCTCGATGTGCAGGAAGAGGGTTTAAGCGGTGGTTTTGATCTTGTCTTTGCCTCACTTACCCCTGGTATCAGAGATGTGGAGACACTGGATAAAATGTGCCGCTGTTCACGGAAGTGGTGTTTCCTTTGTGACTTTGGAGGGCGCCGCTGCTTCCCCGGGCATGAGGAATTATGGCGTTTGATCTTCAATGAGAAAATGCCACTGGCTGGACACGATATCATGTATCCCCTGAATTATCTCTACCTGTCAGGTTACATGCCGTCTTTTAAGGCGTGGATCGATGTGCGGGATCGAGAAATGCCGGTGGAAGAGGCTGTAGCAAGTTTTGAACAGTACTTCTGGTCCTATACAGAACCGACACCTGAAATTAAAAAGACAATCAGAGGTTATGTTGAAGAGCAGTCAGCTTCAGGTGTTTACCGGGAAATTTATCGTGTCCGGTTGGGCATGATCCTCTGGTCTGTCACAGATAGAATGGAGTAGGTATTGGTGGTTAGTAGTTGTGCAAGGGGGACAGTTCCCAGTGCACGCGTGGAACGGGAGGGTGAGACGCGAGAACCGTCCCCGCGTTTCGTGTCTCAGTGTTGTTGTTTGTGAAGAAACTCTGTGATATAATGCGGTCAAGGTGTTTCCAGTCTATCTCCATAAAGGATGTGAGGGGATGTCGGTTCCTGCTCGTTTTTACTGGATGATTTTTAAGTATACTGGTTCACCGCAAGCCTTTATTCTTTATCGTAAATACCTTCTTCACTAAAATTGTTGGTGTTTCACAAAACTTTAAACATCAACAGCGATGATCGGGAAAGTAAGAAGGAGTAAGGCTCTTTCAGGGAGGCTGTACCAAAGACTGGGAGTACGGCCAGGGCCGTCTTTCTGAAGTTCGCCTGTTAGCTGCACCGCTGAATACCTGTTTAATATAGGTTATTAGGTGGTGCCGGTGGTGCCGTTAAAACCGGAGTTTACCCTAAAGTGGCCTCTTATGGCAAAGAAGGGTGGTACCGCGTGGGTATTTAGACCCCCGTCCCTTAGTGAACGGGGGTTTGTTTTTTATGTTTGAAAAAAGGGGTGTGTTCAGGTTGGAACAGGAAATTAACAAGATTAAAGAGAGTGTCCAACAAAAGCTCAAGGCAGCAGGAAACAAGGAAGAGCTTCAAGAGTTGAGGGTGAAATACCTGGGGAAAAAGGGTCTGCTGACAAAGGTTTTACGGGAGATGGGGAAAGTTCCAAAAGAACTGCGGCCTCAGATCGGGCAGATGGCCAATGAGGTGCGCCAGCTTCTGGAGGGGGAACTGGATAATAGGTTGGCGGTGCTGCGGGAAAAGGAGAAAGAAATGAAGCTGGCTGAGGATGCTATTGATGTTACCTTCCGGGGCGGCCTGTAGCATACGGCCATAAGCATCCTCTGACGATAGTTCTGGAAGAGATCAAGGATATCTTTACTGCTATGGGTTTTGAGGTAGCAGAGGGGCCCGAGGTGGAATATGATTACTATAACTTTGAGGCCCTAAACATTCCCAAGGGGCATCCCGCCCGGGATATGCAGGATTCCTTTTATATCAGTGAGGAGATCCTGCTGCGCACCCATACATCTCCGGTGCAGATACGCGTCCTGGAGAAGCGGGTGCCGGAGCTTCCGGTGCGTATTATTGCTCCAGGTAAGGTCTTCCGCAGGGATGATGATGCTACCCATTCCCCGATGTTTCATCAGGTGGAGGGGCTTCTGGTGGATAAACACTGTACACTGGGGGATCTCAAAGGAGTACTCCTCACTTTTGCCAGGCAGATGTTTGGCCAGGAGCGGGAGATCAGGCTGAGGCCGAGTTTTTTTCCGTTCACTGAGCCAGCGCTGAGGTTGATATTTCCTGCATTAACTGTAAGGGAGAGGGGTGCCGGGTCTGTTCAGGAACAGGCTGGTTAGAGGTTCTGGGTTCCGGGATGGTCCATCCCAAGGTGCTGGCCAACACCGGTTATGATCCGAAGAGGTTGTGGGGTTTGCCTTCGGGATGGGGGTTGAGCGGATTGCAATGCTCAAATACGGAATCAACGACCTGCGTCTCTTTTTTGATAATGATGTAAGATTTCTGCGTCAGTTTTAGGAGGGATATCCATTGCGTGTATCATATCGTTGGCTGCAAGATTATGTTAAATGTGAGCTGTCAGCAGAGGAATTAGCAGAGAAGCTGACTATGGCGGGTATCGAAGTTGAGGGTGTAGTTCCTCCTATCGAGGGCCTGGACAGAATCATCACAGGGAAGATCCTGGAAATAACACCCCATCCTGATGCTGACCACCTGCTGCTGTGCCGTGTGGATACAGGTTCTGAGGTTATCCAGCTGGTCAGTGGGGCACCGAATTTAAAGACCGGTGTCTGTGTTCCGGTAGCCCTGCCCGGTGTAATGCTAAAAGGGGGAAGGGTAGAGGCACGAGAGTTTCGGGGTGAACTGTCTGAGGGAATGCTCTGTTCCGGTGCGGAACTGGGAACAGATGAGTGGGGATATGGAGATGACAAGGGTATCCTGATCCTTGATGGGGAGACACCTGCAGGAACCAGTTTAGATAAAGCCATTAATCTGGATGATCGGATCCTGGAATTGGAGCTGACCCCCAACCGTGGGGACTGCCAGGCTGTAATTAATGTTGCCAGAGAAGTTAAGGCGATTACTGCGGCAAAGCTTCATCTTCCCGATGCTCAAGTTGTGGAAGTGGATGACCTTACAGAAAATTATGTTGAGGTCAGGATCCAGGATCCCGATCTCTGCCGGCGCTATGCCTGTCGTGTTGTGCGGAACATCAAGCTGGGTGCCTCACCATCCTGGATGCAGCAGCGGCTTTTATCAGCCGGGGTGAGGCCGATCAACAACATCGTTGATGTGACAAACTATGTGATGCTGGAGTTTGGGCAGCCGCTGCATGCCTTTGATTTGGATATGATCAAAGGATCACAGATTATCGTGCGCCGCGGCCGGCCTGAAGAGAAAATGGTCTCTCTTGACGGTGTGACCAGAGATATAGATCCGGAGATGCTGGTTATTGCGGACCAGTCCGAAGCTGTGGCACTGGCCGGAGTGATGGGTGGTCTGGCCAGTGAAGTGACCGAGAAGACGAGAACAATTCTCCTGGAATCTGCCTGGTTTGAGCCCTTAAATGTGCGAAAGACAGCGGTCCATCTGGGGATGCGCACTGAGGCTTCCAAGCGTTTTGAAAAGAGCATCGATCCGGAGGGAATTTTGCCTGCTCTCAACCGGGCGGCACAGCTTATTCAGCAGTTGGGTGCCGGTGAGATTACAGAGGGGATTGTGGATGTTTATATGAGGCCTGAGGCAGCTCGCACTCTAAGGCTGCGTACAGAAAGAACAAACAAGATCCTGGGGACAAAGTTATCCAGAGAGGAGATCCAGAATGTCCTGGCCAGATTGGATTTTTCCTGTGAGCTGTGCAGTCAGGACAGTCTTTTGGTGACAGTACCTTCCTACAGGGTAGATATCTTTGAGGAAATAGATCTGAT
Source organism: Syntrophaceticus schinkii (assembly GCF_000946815.1). Lineage (GTDB taxonomy): Bacteria > Bacillota > DSM-12270 > Thermacetogeniales > Thermacetogeniaceae > Syntrophaceticus > Syntrophaceticus schinkii. Next base: position 49,740 of record NZ_CDRZ01000250.1, read on the forward strand.
CGAAGAGGTAGCCCGCATTTACGGCTACGACCGGATACCTGTTACCTATCCGGTGGGGGTGCTGGTTCAAAACCGTCTTCGTCCCAACTCGATCAGGGACCGGGTGATTAACGCAGCGAGTGGTTTTGGCCTTGATGAAGCGCTTACTTACAGTTTCACCGGGGAGGGTGATTTTGATAAGTTGAGGATTCCCCAGGAAAGCCCCTTGCGCAGTGTGCTCATGATTCAAAACCCCTTGCGTGAGGAGCAGGGGGTGATGCGGACAACACTCCTGCCGGGACTGATGGATGCTGTAATGTATAACTACAACCGTAAGCTGACTGATCTGGGGCTGTTTGAGGTAGGTGCGGTATTCATACCCCAAAGACCCGGCCAGATTCCGGAAGAGCGCCTTCATCTAGGAATTACAGCCTGTGGGAAAATACAGGCGGGCTGGCAGGGGATAGAAGAAGAGCGTGATTATTACTATCTCAAAGGAATTGTAGAGGGCATCTTTGAGATGCTGGGGATCAATAATTTACAGTTCCAGCAGTACAACGATTATCCGGTGTTGCACCCTGGTCGATCAGCACGCATCCTTTATGAGAATGAAGAGTTGGGTTATCTCGGGGAGCTTCATCCGGATGTTATGGCCAATTATGATATTCCGCTGAGGGTTGTTGTCTGTGAGGTTGACCTGGAAACAGCACTCCCATTCACCAGTGAGCAGCTTCTATTCCAACCGATCCCTCGCTATCCAGGGATCAACAGAGACCTGGCTGTGATTGTACCGGTTAGTATATCTGCTGATCAGGTTCAGGAAGTCATCTTCAAGGCCGGGGGAGAGATGCTTACAGATTGCCGGCTTTTTGATGTGTATTACGGTGATCAGGTTCCCAAAGGATACAGGAGTCTGGCTTATTCTCTGCTCTACCAGTCCCCGGACCGCACACTGACCGATGAAGAGGTTGCCGCGGTACATAATGGTATTATGGATAGTCTGGCAAAGGAGATCGGGGCACAGTTAAGATAGTCGGTTGCAGGATTCTACCATATCTTTGGAGAAATCTTTCATAATCCTCAAGGATAGGGGGAATAGTTGATGAGTGATGCGGAAACCAGGAGGGAGAACACGAATCAGGGGAAGAATAAAATTGCGGTGAAGATCTACGATGAGGAGTATGTGATCAAAGGACAGGCTGACACGATGGTCATTGAAAAGATTGCCGCTTATGTGGACAGGAAGATGCGTCTGGTCGGACAGAGAAACCCACAGCTTTCCTTGAGCAAGATAGCTGTATTGGCAGCTCTGAATATCGCTGAAGACTTTGTCAAACTGCATGAGGATTACAATACTCTTTCTAAACAATTTGATGAGGTGAAAAAACTAGGCAGTGGGTCATGAATAACTGGGAAATTGCGAAGCTTTTTGATGAAATTGCAGACCTATTGGATATCCTCGGAGAAAACCCTTATAAGGCTCGCGCCTACAGGAGGGCTGCCCATAAACTTGGGAATGCCTATCTCGATGTGGAAGAGCTTGCTGATGAGGGGCGCCTGCAGGAAATACCGGGGATTGGGTCAGCTCTGGAAAAAAAAATTGAGGAATATGCAAAGACAGGGGAATTGAAATACCTTACACAGCTCCGTAAAAAGGCACCCACTTCCCTTCGTCAACTGCTGCTGATCCCCGGTATTGGGGTCAAGACGATCCAGATTATTTATCAGCAACTGGGGATCACCAATCTACAGGATCTAGAGGCTGCCGCAAGAAAGAGATTATTGCAAGAACTGCCGGGGATCGGTGTTAAAACTGAACAAGCCATCATAAGTGGTTTAGAGGCGCATGTGCTGCGCAGAAGAAGGCTGCTCTTGCATCATGCCTTTGCTTTTGCCGGGGAAATAGAAAGCCATTTAAAGGATACATTACCCGGGCTGGCTAATCTTCAGATTGCAGGCAGTCTTCGTCGCGGCAAGGAATCTGTGGGTGATCTGGATTTTGTCGCTGCAGCGGACAACCCTGCACCTGTTGTGGATGCTTTTAAAACAGTTCCCTTTGTCAACGAAGTGGTTGCCGCAGGGGAGGTCAAGGCGACAATTATGACCAAGTGGGGGTTTCAGGCGGATCTCCTGGTTGTTCAACCGGAGTTCTTTGCCTCTGCCCTGCAGCACCTGACAGGGTCAAAAGAACACAATATAATTCTGCGAGGAATAGCGCGAGAACAGGGATTAAAGATCAGTGAATATGGAATCCACTGTGATGGCCAGGTTGCTGCTCCAGTGACTGAGGAAGAGCTCTACAGGCGGCTGGGGATGGACTACATTCCGCCGGAGCTTCGGGAGGGCCGGGGAGAGATCGAGGCAGCTCAAAACGGTGTTCTGCCTGAGCTGCTAAATGTAGATCATATTAAGGGAGATCTGCATGTCCACAGCGAGTGGAGTGATGGCATCAATACCCTGGAGGAACTGGCCCAGTCAGCGCAGGAGCGAGGATACCGGTACCTGGCTGTTACGGATCACTCCAGGTCTCTCCGTATTGCAAGGGGTTTGACCGAAGAGAGGGTCCGGGAGCAGCAGGAGGAGATCAGGCGTCTCAATCGAGGATTCACCGATTTCCGCCTGTTGGCGGGTATTGAGGTTGAGATACTGCCGGATGGCAGTTTGGACTTTGAGGACGAACTGCTGGCGGAAATGGATATCGTGATTGCCTCGGTGCACTCGGGGTTTAAGCAGGACCGGAAGACAATTACGCGCAGGGTCCTCAGTGCTCTTCAGAATGAGCATGTAGATATCATTGGGCATCCTACAGGGCGCCTGTTGGGCAGGAGGGACCCTTATGATATTGATGTCGATGCCCTGCTGCAGGTTGCCGCGGAAACGGGTACTGCCCTGGAGATCAACGCATCTCCCGACCGCCTTGACCTCCATGACGAGTATGTTCATCAGGGGATCGAGATAGGGGTGCGCTTTGCGGTTAATACAGATGCCCATGATGTGTATTACCTGGATGATATACAGTATGGTGTTTTACAGGCGCGCCGTGGTTGGGCGGAGAGATCGGATATTATTAATGCTTTGCCCTTGAGCGAATTATTTGACTGGCTTTATAGAAGATAAACTATATCTTATGAACAAGGGGAGGAAGAACTGGTGAGAATTCAGGAGATCTATGAGATAGCCATTCGTAAAGGTATTGCAGTGGACCCCCGGGGTGAAGAGGGGGTCAGAAAGGAACTGGCCAGGCGGAAAAAAGATTTTGATGATCTTCAAGAAAGTGAGAAAAAAGATTTTGATCAGGAATCACTTAGAAACCCTTATAGTGATACCAGGGTCTTATGTGGTGACAGTGAACTGGATGTGCGGGTAGTTTTGGCAGGCATCGATATGGAGGTAGGGGAGGTTCTGCTGGCTGATCGACTGCGGGAGAAGGGAAAAAGAATTGATCTGATCATCTCCCATCACCCGGAGGGTAAAGCACTGGCTGCCTTGTATGGAGTGATGCACATTCAGGAGGATGAACTCCACCAATTAGGTGTGCCTATCAATGTGGCAGAGGGGCTGATGGCGGGAAGAATTGCTGAAGTAGAGCGTCGGTTTATGCCCATGAACCACAACAGATCGGTGGATGCCGCAGCTCTGTTAGGTATACCCTTGATGTGTGTGCATACCCCTGCCGACAACCTGGTACAGGATTTCCTGAACAGGCATTTTGCTAAAAATGAACCCGAAAGGGTGGGCGATATAGTAACACTGTTGAAGGATATCCCTGAATACCGCGAAGCAGTGAAGCGCAATGCGGGGCCAAAGATTGTGGCAGGCAAGGAGAAGGGCAGCGCCGGTAAGATCTTTGTGGATATGACCGGGGGCACCAGCGGAGCCAAGGAGTCCTTTGAAAAGATGGCTGCAGCGGGGGTGGGTACCATTGTTGGTATGCACATGAGTGAGCCCTACCGCAAGGAGGCGGAGAAACACCATATCAATGTGGTCATTGCCGGGCATATGGCCAGTGATTCTTTGGGATTGAACCTCTTTTTGGATGAACTCGTCCAGAGGGGTGTGGAGGTTATTCCTTGTTCCGGGCTTCTGCGGGTCAGCCGCCTATAGCTGTGCTAAGATATATGGACAATGATCTGATCCTGGTGGGCCTGGGTGGCTTCTGCGGCGCCCTGGCCCGCTATGGGATCAATGGAGGTTATTGAACTAAGGGATGATAAAAAGAAAACCGGAATTATTGGCACCGGCGGGAGATCCACAGGCATTGAAGGCTGCGGTGGAAAATGGCGCAGATGCTGTTTATCTAGGAGGAGAAATGTTCGGAGCCAGGGCCTATGCCGGGAATTTTGACCGCAGTGCACTGAAAAGTGCTTTGGAGTATGCTCACGCACGTAATGTACGGATTTATATAACAGTAAACACCCTGGTGGATAACGGGGAATTGGGAGAGCTTACCGATTACCTGTTTTTTTTGTACCAGGAAGGAGCGGATGCCCTCATCATCCAGGATTTAGGTGCTGCGGGGTTGATTAAGGGCCTATTCCCGGATTTTCCCCTGCATGCCAGCACCCAGATGACGGTGCATAATGCCGCGGGGGTCAAGTTTCTGGAGGACATGGGTTTTCAGCGGGTGATCCTGGCCCGGGAAGTGGGTTTAGCTGACCTAATGGAAATCCGCAAGGAGTCTTTGATGGAGTTGGAGGTCTTTGTGCACGGTGCTTTGTGCTTCTGTTACTCTGGCCAGTGCCTTTTCAGCAGCATGATCGGCGGCAGGAGCGGAAATCGCGGTTGCTGTGCACAGCCCTGCAGGCTGCCCTATCACCTTGTAGATGAGAAGGGGCGGGAATTGAGCGGTATTCCGGGTGAGCACCCTTTGAGCCCTAAAGATTTAATGCTGCTGCGGGAGCTTCCGGATCTCTTTATCGCAGGTATCTCCTCCTTGAAAATTGAGGGGCGGATGAAAAGACCGGAATATGTGGCAGCGGTTGTTCGAATTTATCGGGAGGCCCTGGACAGGGCCTGGGATGATCCGCAAAATTATGCTGTCAGTTCCCAGGAGATCCATGATCTCGCACTTGTCTTTAACCGCGGTTTTACAACCGGGTATTTTCATGGCAATCCTGGGCGCCAGCTGATCGGCTACACCAAGCCCAACAACCGCGGTCTTTATTTGGGTCGGGTTCTAAGATTCGAAAAGGGTAAGATAGCTTTCAAAACCCGCCTTCCCCTGGAGGCAGGGGATGAGATCGAATTTTGGACCGGTGATGGCAGCAGGGGCTTAACAGTGGAGAAGATGAATTTTGCTGGGAGGAAAGCAGAGCAGGTTTCACCGGGTAGCCAGGTGGAGATATCTGTTTCCTTTCATGTCCAGAAGGGTGACCGCATCTTTAAAACCCATGACCGGAGGCTTGCAGAACAAGCCCATGAAACCATCACCGGTATCTCCAGGCGAAGAGTTCCCCTCTATGTCCGGGTTGTGGCTCACCTGGGAGAGCCTTTACTGCTGGAGGGAAGGGATGAGGATGGTTTCTCTGCTGCTGTTCGAGGGGAGTTTATCGGTGAAAAAGCGATCAAACACGAGCTCACTAGAGAGACAGTTCGCGTACAGGTAGACAGGTTGGGTAATACACCCTTTGACCTTATGGATCTGGAGTGTGACATAGAACCGGGAGTGATGTTTCCGGTAAGTGAGATCAATGCTGTGCGGCGTCAGTTAATTATAGCGCTGGAAAATGCCCGTTTGCGCCGCTTTCAGCGCAGTTTACCCGCAGACCTCCGGGACAGAGAAAAAGCGTATTGGTTCAGGCTGAAAGAGAGAGCTGACATTTGTAAAAAAAAGCCGGGAACCGTATTTTGGATCAGCAGATAGAGCAGATAGGCATCAACAGAGGAAGCGCCCTTGCCTTGCTGTAGCAGTAGGGGATTATGCGGGTTTACAGGCTGCTTTAAATGGGGGTGCGGACCTTGTTTATTTCGGTGGCTATTCAATTAGGGGTAAGGAGCCCTGGAATGAGCGGCTGATCAGTGACGGAGTGGAGGAGTGCCATAAGCGAGGGGTTGCCCCATTTCTGATTCTGCCGCGCATCTGGCAGGAGCACCAGGAAAGTGCGGCAGGGAAAGTCTTAAAACAGGCTCAATCCTTTGCTGCAGATGGGGTGCTGGCCGGGGATCTGGGAGGGTGTTTACTTTCCCTGGAGGATGATTTGAGGGTGGTTACCGATTTTTCAGTGCCCGTGTTTAATGATGCAGCAGTAAATACGCTGCTGGAGGCCGGGGTCAGCCGCCTGACACTGTCACCTGAGCTAAACCGCAAACAGCTGCAGCACCTTACCTTTAAAGGGACAGGCCTTTTAGAGTTAATTGTCCATGGGGCACTGCCTTTGGTGATCAGTGAGCACTGTGTTCTGGGTGCTGCCTCGGGAGGGAAGGGTAAGTGTGGTGCTCTTTGCAACAGGTCATTTTTTCTAAAAGACCGCCTTGGTTATCTCTTTCCCCTGGTCAGTGATGAAAGCTGCCGGATGACCATCTACAACTCACGGGAGCTCTGCCTGATCGAACATTTTACTGAGATCATGGAGACAGGATATGATATTCTTAGATTAGAACTTCGCCCATCTTCAGCAGAACATGTCCGCCAGGTAACGGGTATTTACCGCAGGGCATGTGATGCTGTATTAGAAGGAGCTTGGGGCGCAGGGAAGGCAAAAATCATCTGGGAGAAACTCTCAGAACTCTCCCTGGCAGGTTTGACCCGCGGACACTATCTGAGGGGTGTTGTGTGTTAGTGAAGAAGGAGAGGAAGAGGCTTAAATGGACAGGTTTTCCCTCAAAAAGTTAGAATTTCACCGCGTCAAAGAGATGCTCATGCGGCACTGCTCTACTTCATTGGGGAGAGCTTATGTACAGGATCTTGAACCATCTACAGAAGCGGAGGAAATTTTAAGGCTTCAGGAAGAGACCTCAGAGGCATGTGATGCCTTGAGGATGTACCCGGATATAACGATGGAGGGTGTTCAAGATGTGGCACCTTTGTTAAGGCGCGCCCTGATCGGAGGTGTCTTAGAGCCTGTTGAATTGCTGAGTTTGTATGAACTGCTGAAGGCAGCGAGGCGATTAAAAAGAATATTTGCTCGCCAGGAGATAGAACTGCCGCTTTTGGAGGGCCGTGTCACGCGCCTGGAGGAGGGCTCAACCCTCCAGGAGAGGATTGCTGCCTGCATTGAACCGGATGGCGAGATTGCGGATCATGCCTCTCCGGAATTGGCTAAACAGCGCCAGAAGGTGAGAAGCCTGGCGGTAAAAATACGCGACCAGGTGGATGAGCTGCTGGTTAAACAGGAATGGAATAGGTTCCTGCAGGAACCTATCTATACAGTAAGAGGGGACCGTTATGTGCTGCCGGTCAAACAGGAATACCGCAGCCAATTCCCTGGACTGGTGCATGACCAGTCCGCAAGTGGGGCAACGGTTTTTATGGAACCGATGCCCCTGGTCAGACTTGGCAATGAACTGGCTGCCGGGCGCTCTGCAGTGCGCCAGGAAGAACTCAAAGTTTTAGAGGAACTATCCGGTCTTATAGCTGTTTATCATGACGAAATTCAGGAGAACTTAGATCTGCTGGGGGAACTGGATTTCATCATAGCAAAGGGACATTTCAGCAAGGAACTGCGGGCCAACCCGCCAGGTTTCAGTCAGGAGGGGCATCTGGTAATCAAAGGGGGGCGCCATCCTCTGCTGAAGGGGGATGTGGTTCCCATTGAGGTCAGGCTCGGCCAGGATTTCGACTGTCTGGTGATCACAGGGCCAAATACCGGTGGAAAGACGGTTGCCCTGAAGACTGTAGGACTGCTGATCGTGATGGCCCAGGCAGGGCTGCATATACCGGCAGCGGAAGGAACTGTACTCCCCTTTTTAAGGAATGTTTTCGCCGATATCGGGGATGAGCAGAGTATTGAACAATCCCTCAGCACCTTTTCCGGGCATATGACAAATATCGTGCGCATTCTAAAAAATGTGGGAAAGGGGTCCCTGGTCATTCTCGATGAACTGGGAGCAGGGACTGACCCGGAACAGGGAGCAGCGCTGGGGATGGCCATCCTGGATAATTTGCTGCAAAAGGGTCCCTTGATCATTGTTACCACACATTTCAGTGAGCTGAAGGTGTTTGCCCATACCAGGCCGCGTGTGGAAAATGCCTCTGTGGAGTTTGACAGCAAAACTCTCCAACCTACTTTCAGGCTGTCTATCGGTGTGCCCGGGGAGAGCAATGCCTTCGAAATTGCCGAGCGCCTGGGTCTTACCAGGGATGTGATTGTGCGGGCGCGTGGTTTGTTAAACCCCGAACAGCGGGAGCTGTCGGACTTGATTCGACACCTCAAGGAGGATCAATTTGCTGCAACCTCTGCCCGTGCAGAAGCAGAAAGACTGCGCTGCGAAATGGAAGAGATAAGAGGACAGGTAGAGCGACAGGAGAAGAAGCTGCGGGATAAGCAGAATGAGATCCTCAGAAGGGCACATGAGGAGGCCCGGGAACTGGTGCGGACCGCCAGGAGAGAGGCAGAGCATTTGATCCGCAGTCTGCGTGAGGAGATAAGGCAGCAGGAAACGCAGGCGGGCTTGGAACAGGCCCGACAGATCAGGAGCAAGATCGATGATCTAACAGGAAAGATCGATGAAGAGATCGCCTCCCGTGAAGTGGAGCCCGGAGGTGAAATTCCCACAGCAGTAGAACCGGGTGATGCGGTGGTAATCCCCCGCTTTAATCAGGAGGGCAATGTTCTCACACAACCCAATGCAGATGGGGAGGTCATCGTCCAGGTAGGGGTCTTGAAGCTGAACCTGTCCCTTAAGGAACTGCGCCTTAGCAAGAAGAATAAAAAACAGGCAAAGGTACAGGTGCAGGCTTTAGGGTCAAAGGATCATGCCATTGCCAGGAATGCAACAGTACTCCCGGAGCTCGATTTCCGTGGGCACAATGTGAGCGATGGCTTGAGAGAAGTGGATAAGTATCTGGATACAGCTTACCTGGCGGGTATGAACAAGGTCTCATTGATTCATGGTAAAGGGACAGGGGTTTTGCGGGATGCGGTACGGCAGTATCTGGCTAAACACCCCTTTGTGGCATCTTACCGCGAGTGGGGATTACTATGGAAGGGGGAACGAGGGGTTACTATTGTGGAGTTCAAATGACGAATCCCACGACTAGTCGTGGGATTCTGGTTCATCGAAGGATGCCGGATCAAAGATGCCGGCTGAAGATGGTCATCACACCCTAGAAAGGGTGGGATGAAAGGCGAAGGATAGAAAATGCCAGCAGTCCTAAGGTATCTGCTGGCATTGCTGTCATTGCTGTCATTTAGGTGCTGCCTTTTGTTTAATGCTACCTTTTGTTGGCATCACCATTGAACAAGGATTTCTTTTCTACCTGGTGATCCTGCAGCGGGCAACGCGTTTTTGGTGCTTCATCAACTAAAAATGTGCGCTCCTCGATAAATTCATGTGAGCAACCACCTGTTTCCAATAGACCCGGTATATTCGCCAGGTATAGGACACCATTATGGCGCGGGTCAGTGCATACCTTAACAGTGATTTTTTGCTGGGCCTCTGGCCCATGTTTGGTGCAGACCTCTTCTGGCAGCTGTTCCCCGGATTTATCCCCTTTAAGAAAAACTGCTTTTATTTTATGAGGACAGTTGGGGTTGGCCAGCATTTTGGTGTCAGCACAGATTTCTACCTGTACATGGAGATCACAGGTTTCCTTGGGCTGTGACCCATCCACAAATATGTCTTTGAGCAGCTGGTCTTCAGGGCAGAAGGCATTGGCCAGTTTTCCCGATTTAGTGCAAATGGCAGTTGTTATAAGCCTGAGGGTTTATGAAAATTACTCACAGGGATCCCTTCTGTGGCTTTCTGCATGACTGCCTTCCAGATAAGTGCGGGGAATGATCCTCCCGCTGCAGCAGAGTCCTTAATGGTTTCTTCCTGATCAAATCCCATCCAAACTGCACCGGTAAACTCAGGGGTATACCCCATAAACCAGATGTCTTTTGTATTTTCTGTGGTACCGGTTTTACCGGCAACAGGCCGGTTCAGCCTGGCTCTTGTCCCGGTTCCGCTTTTGACAACAGTTTGAAGCAGGTCGGTCATGATATAGGCTGTCTGTTCAGACATAGCAACCCGTTTCTGGGGATGTGCATCATATAGTACACTTCCATTGCGGTCGACAATCTTTATTACCGCGTGGGGTTCGATATAAATGCCCTGATTGGCGATTGCGCCAAATGCTCCTGCCATTTCCAGAGGGGAAATCCCATAGGTGATCCCACCTAAAGCAAGGGAAAGGTTGCGGTCCCGGGAATCAAAGCTGGTAATCCCGAGCTTTTTGGCAAATTCAAGCCCATAGTCGATTCCCATATTGTGCAGCAGTCTCACGGCATAGGTGTTTTTCGACCACTGTACCGCTGTACGCATGGTAATCCATCCACTGTATTTATGGTCGTAATTTTTAAAAGTATCTTTGCCTATAGTGACCTGCGCATCCAAGAGGGAAAGTGCAGTGGTGTATCCCTTTTCCAGTGCCGGGGCGTAAACAACCAGAGGCTTAATGGCAGAACCCGGTTGGCGTTTGGCCTGTGTTGCCCTGTTAAAGGAGCGCTGCTGTGTATGATTTCTCCCACCCACCAGAGCTTGAATTTCTCCTGTGCGGTTTTCCAGGAGCACCATAGCACCTTGTACCTGTTGATTATTTTGATCTTTTGGAAAATTGGCGCTATTGGAGAAGAGATCCTCCATTTTTATCTGAACTTGCGGATTGAGAGTTGTATAAACCCTTAGTCCTCCACGATAAAGGAGGCTTTGGCATGTTTCCGCGGAGATGCCTTGCTCTTGGAGAATTTTTTCTTGTTTCCGAGATAACATGATCAGTAAAATACGGGAAAGAGTAGCTGGTTGTGGCTCCTTCTTTAAACTGTAGTTCTTCTTCTTTGGCCTGTTCAGCCTCTTGCTGGGCAATTTTACCGTGTTTGGCCATCGTGCTCAAGACAAGCTTCTGGCGCTTTTTGGCTAATTCCTTGCTTTGGTTAGGGTTGTAGTTGTTGGGACTCCGCACAATCCCGGCCAGAAGTGCACTTTCTGCCAGGGAAAGTTCTTTTGCGCTTTTGCCAAAATAGTGTTGTGCTGCGGTTTGAATTCCGTATGCTCCATCTCCAAAATAAATGCGATTTAGATAAAACTCGAGAATTTCATCCTTAGAATACCGGTGTTCTACCTGGAGTGACAGGATAGCTTCCTGGATCTTACGCTTAAAGGTTTTTTCGTGTGTGAGGAAGGAATTCTTGACCAGCTGTTGGGTAATGGTGCTGCCCCCCTCTGATCCGATCCCCCCTTTGATATTGGCTACAAAGGCTCTGCCGATGGCTTCTACGTCTACACCGTGATGGCTGAAGAAACGATGGTCCTCAATAGCAACAAAGGCATCAGGAAGATAGGGGGGAAGATCCTTGAGACTAACCGGAGTGCGGTTTTCTTCTGCGTATATGCGGGATGCGGGTTGTCCTTCTCGGTCGTAGATGATAGTAGACTCACTTCCCTCAAGCTTTTGAGGGTCCCAATCAGGTAGAGAATAAACCGCACCTGCTACATAAGTACATCCAACACATAAAAGAATTATCCCCACTAGAATAACCGCAAGCAGAGCAATTCGTGAAAAACTGAGCTTTTTCTTCTTTTTTTTAGGAGAACGCCTGGCGTTTGCATTTTTGTCTGGCATGATCGATCACCTACCTTAGTGGTTTACTCGGGAATCTCCATTAAACGAGTAGGGCCTGAAAGGGGAGTTAGTTTTAATCCCTGGGAATGTTCGATGGCTTCTTCAGGTGCAACAACAGTAAGCACATCATCTTTTTTGATAACAGTTTCGGCATCAGGAGAGACGATTTCGCGGCCGCTGCGGTGAATCGACAAAATTGTACCTCCTGTAAGTGTGCGAAACTCCGCTTTTTTCAGACTCTTTCCGACTAAAGGAGATCCTGTCTCAACTCGAAACTCATGAATACGCTGGAAACGTGTTGCCATTTTAAAGGTGTATTCCAGGAGTTCGTCAGTCAGTTGGGTAATTTTTAGGTCGAGTTTTCTTCGTTCCTCAAGATACATATTCAGGGCCTTTTGAATATCTTCCAGTATCTGGTGCTGGCCATATTCAGCCAGGTAGTCTTCCGCGGCAACCTGAGAACTGACAATGACCCCTACACCAGGCTGAAGTTTTACAATCTTTCTTTCCTCTAAAACTGCAAGTGCTCGTCTAATTGTTTCTGGAGATACACTATATCTCCCTGCCAGCGATGATCGCCCTAAAATTTTTTGCCCTTCCCGGTATTCCCCCCGGGCGATGCAGGTGGCGATATCTACAGCAATTTTGATATATTTTGCGGATCTATTACGGGGCAACCCTTCAGACACAAAGATTCATTCCCTCCGAAAAAAATTCCTTTTAAAAAGTATAGCATATTGGGACCGGGTCGGAAAGAGAGGAAATAGTGGTTGGTGGGCACCTAGGTGAGCGTGGCTTAAATTAGTGAATGAGAATGCTTGAAAAGTGAACAGGTTTCCAGTATAATTAGTTTCGTCAATGATATATGATATATGAAATTGCCGAAGTGGCGGAACTGGCAGACGCAGCGGACTCAAAATCCGCCGTGGTTCACCCCACATGTGGGTTCGACTCCCACCTTCGGCACCATAAAGCGTGACAGGGGGACGGCCCTTTTGTCACGCTTTTTTCTTATGTGAATGTGATGTGACTAGGGGATGACAAGGGAACGGTCATTTTGTCACGATCTAGTGTGCTGGTTATTATCTGTATCCTGGATGCGCCGCATTCTCTGGGGCAGAGCCTGCAGGGTTCCAGTAATTCTTTCAGTTCGTCAATCCGGCGGGCCAACTCTCCGCTTTTGTAAAGCTCAAGGTAATTCATGGTGGCCTTCTGATCTGATCTGTTGCATCAAGTTTATCAAAAAGCTTGCCCGAAAGTCTGTCTTGCCAAACGGACCGTCAGACTGTGTGACAACTCCCCAAATCACCAGTTCAGCAGCCATAAAGGAGACATAACTGAAATAGCAGGATAATTGGTGTCCCTTATCCCTAAAAACAACCGAAATTTGGTCGTAAGTGGGGGGATGGAAAGAGGCAAAATGGTTTTCACACAGTCTGCCGCCCCCTTGTCACGCTCAGGAAATGACTGGCTGATTTTATAATGAGATCAGGTATAATGATATTGTTGTGTAGTTTGCAGCTTAAATATTACACCGGAGGAGAAATAGTGGCTACTGAAAAAGTCACCAAAAGAGTAGCATTACTTGTTGCTTCTGTCAGTTCTTTTATCACACCTTTTCTCGGGTCATCGATGAATATTGCCCTGCCTGCAATAGGTAGGGAGTTCAGCATGGATGTGGTTTACCTGAGCTGGTTGGTGACCTCCTATCTCCTGGCCACTGCAGTTTTTCTGGTTCCCTTCGGGAGAATCGCCGATATCTATGGAAGAAAAAGAATTTTTCTCTTCGGTACGATCACATTTACAGTGGGGTCACTGCTGGCTGTCTTTGCCCCCAATGCTCACCTGTTGTTAGTGATGAGGGTGCTGCAGGGGTTAGGCAGTGCGATGGTGTTCGGGACCGGAGTGGCCATCCTGATTTCTGTATATCCGTTAAATGAGCGGGGGAAGGCTTTAGGGATCAATGTGGCTTCGGTTTATCTGGGGCTTTCTCTGGGCCCAACTTTGGGGGGGCTTTTTACCCATTACATGGGATGGAGAAGTATTTTTATGGTGACGGCAGCGCTGGGAGTTCTCGTCATCATTCTCGTCCTCAGCAAGCTGAAAGGGGAATGGGTGGAGGCAGCAGGAGAAAAGTTTGACCTGGCGGGTTCACTCCTTTATGGGAGCATGATACTGGCACTGATGTATGGCTTTTCCAAGGTTCCCAGCATCTCCGGCTTCTTGCTGCTGGGGGCAGGAGTATTGGGATTGCTGTTTTTTATCTGGCGGGAGCTGCGGGTGGAAAGTCCGGTTTTAGAAATGCGGCTCTTTCGCAATAACCTGGCTTTTACCTTTTCCAATCTGGCAGCACTGATCAATTACAGTGCAACTTTTGCTGTAGGCTTTATCTTGAGCCTTTATCTGCAGTATATTCAGGGGTACGGTGAGGTGCAGGCCGGACTGATCCTGGTTTTCCAGCCTTTGATGCAGTTTATCTTTTCTCCTATAGCTGGAAGGCTTTCGGACCGGTTTGAACCACGCCTTGTGGCATCTATAGGAATGGGATTTTCGGCACTGGGTATCATGCTGCTGATACCCCTATCTAAAGATACATCACTGGGGTATTTAATTGTGTGTCTGGTTCTGCTGGGTTTCGGGTTTGGGTTGTTTTCTTCACCAAACACCAATGCTGTGATGAGTGCGGTGCAGAAAAAATATTATGGTGTGGCTTCGGGGATTATCGGCACCATGCGTCTGCTGGGGCAGATGTTCAGCATGGGTGTTGTCACCCTGATTTTTTCCCTGTACCTGGGAGGGATGCAGGTTGCTCCAGGCAGCTTCCCTTTATTTTTGAAGAGCATACATCTCTCCTTTATTATTTTCGCTGTTCTCTGTGTTTTGGGGATCGCTGCCTCTCTGGCCCGGGGCAAGGTACATGATCAGGAGGGGCATCAGGAACAAGCTTCTGACTAATCCGATTAAAAGGGCACCCAGGAACAAGCTTTTTGCAGTTCCGGTGTCCCTGGAAGACATCTTTGCCTGAACCAAACGAGCGTGTAATAAGAAGGAACAGGGTACGAGAGGGCGAATCCTCAAATTGGGAGGTTTTACTTATGATTATTCTGGGGATTGACCCAGGTGTGATTTCCACTGGCTACGGAGTCATAAAAATCGAAGGGGGAAAGGCGGGTTTGGTTGATTGTGGTGTCATTAAGATCGATAAGAAACATGACCTGCCTGAGCGCCTTTCCGGTATTTATAATGGTGTCTCCGGTGTCTGCCAACATTTCAAGCCGGGTGCGGTTGCTTTGGAGGAGATATTTTTCAGCAAGAATGCCCGTACAGCCATCACAGTGGGGCATACCCGGGGAGCGGTGATTCTGGCAGCAGTTCACCAGGGGATTGAGGTTTTTTCTTATACGCCTTTACAGATCAAGCAAACGATTTCAGGTTATGGCAGGGCGGATAAAAGCCAGATGCAGCGCATGGTTCAGATGACTTTAAGGCTGCAGGAGGTGCCGCGGCCTGACCACGCTGCTGATGCTCTGGCAGCGGCTTTGTGCCATTACTATATTTTCCGCACTGCCAGTAAGCTGGAACATCAGGGCAGCAAGTGGGGTGAGGAACGGTGATTTCTTATTTAAAAGGAAATGTTTTGGGTATAGATGAGGATCGTGTTTTACTCGAAGTGCAGGGTGTCGGTTATGAAATTGCGGTGCCTCTAAGTTTACTGCAGAAGCTGTCTGCTGCAGGGGGAGAGATTGAGCTTTTTACACACCTTCATGTAAGGGAGGACCTGCTGCAGCTGTATGGGTTTCCGACACTACAGGACCGCGCTATGTTTCGTGCGCTGTTGAAGGCTCGCGGGATTGGGCCAAAGGTAGCCTTAACAATTGTTGATACCTTTCGGGGGAAGGATCTGGCTGCTATTCTGGAGCGCGGTGAAGTGGAACCCCTCTTGCAGGTGCCTGGTGTGGGGAAGAAGACAGCACAGCGGCTGATCCTGGAATTGAAGGGGAAGCTTCCCGAACCGCTCTCTCCTATCAAGGATTCGGAAAAGGGTTATGGGGATCCTGTTTATGATGAGGTTGCCCAGGCACTGCTGTCCCTCGGCTACAGCCGTCAGGAGGTAGGGGGTGTGCTGCAGAAGCTGCCGCCCCAAATTCCGGAGGGTGCTTCTGTAGGGGAAGTTCTGCGCCTGTCGCTTCGGGAATTAGGGAAGAAGGTGTAGTTTAATGGATGAGAGAATCGTATCCGCTGCTGACCTTCCCCAGGAGAAGGATGCAGAGAGTTCTCTGCGGCCGCGCTCACTGCGGGAGTTTGTCGGGCAAAAGCAGCTCAAGGAAAACTTGGAGGTTTTTATTAAAGCAGCCTGCCAGAGGAAAGAGGCCCTGGATCATGTGCTGCTCTATGGGCCGCCTGGTTTGGGTAAAACCACCCTGGCTCATATTATCGCCAGGGAGATGGGGGTGCCGCTCTATCCCACATCTGGCCCTGCTCTGGAACGAGCAGGGGATATGGCTGCGGTATTGACTAACCTGGAGCCCGATGGGGTTCTGTTTGTTGATGAAATCCACCGCTTGCCCAGGATTGTGGAGGAAATCCTTTACCCGGCATTGGAAGACTATAATTTGGACATTATGATCGGGAAGGGGCCAGGAGCGAGATCACTCAGGATCGATCTGCCTCCCTTTACATTGATCGGTGCAACAACTCGGGCAGGCTTAATCAGTATGCCTTTGAGGGACCGTTTTGGGATCATTCTGCGGGTGGACTACTACCCGGTGGAGGACCTGCACCAGATTGTGTTGAGGGCTGCCAAGCTTTTGGAGATGGAACTGAGTGAGGATGGCGCTCTGGAGATCGCGCGGCGTGCCCGAGGGACACCGCGGATCGCCACAAGGCTGCTGCGAAGAATCAGGGATTTCGCCGAAGTGAGCGGTGCTGTAGCTGTGGACAGGGATCTGGTGAGGAAAGCCTTGAAGCGATTGGATGTGGATGAGGCCGGACTGGACAAGGTAGACCGCATTATTTTGGAGACTGTCATTCACAAGTTTCAGGGGGGCCCTGTGGGGTTGGAGGACTCTGGCTGCTGCTGCCAGAGAGGAGTCGGGAACTGTTGAGGATGTTTATGAGCCTTACCTGCTTCAGGTAGGGTATTTGCAGCGCACACCCCGAGGCAGGGTGGCAACTCCCCTGGCTTATGGGCACCTGGGAATTCCTTTCCCTGGTGAGGAAGGTACAAAACAGCAAACTCTTTTTGCGGGGGATGATGGAAAGTGAAGATTATGCTGCATATCTGCTGTGGACCCTGTGCTATTTACCCGGTTCAGGATTTATTGAAAGAGGGGTATAAGGTTAAGGGGTATTATTACAACCCTAACATCCATCCTTTCCAGGAGTATGCCAGAAGGCGGGAAGGAACTGAGGAGATGGCGCGGCAGTTAGATATTCCTCTTCTTGTTGCTCCGGAATATCATCCGGAGACTTACTTTCAGGAGGTATCCTTTAAAGAGAAAGACCGCTGCGGTATTTGTTATTTACTGCGCTTGCGGGAGACAGCAGCCCGAGCTAAAGCTGAGGGGTACAATGGATTTACCACAACTCTCCTGGTCAGTCCCTGGCAGAAGCACGATCTGATAAGACAACTGGGAGAAGCTGTGGCTAAGGGTGAAGGGATACCCTTTTTTTACTTCGACTGGAGGAAGGGTTTCAGTGAAGGGAGAAGACAGGCCAAAGAGATGGGGCTCTACCGCCAGCAGTACTGTGGCTGCCTGTACAGTGAACAGGAGCGCTATGAATAACTGTGACTCTGTTTGATTCTGAGCCTGGTCTTGACACTTGTGTTCAATTTGCTGCTGCGACGCTAGAAATGCTGGATCAATGAATAATCGGATGAATAAACTGCATAAAAGGTGACTGTCACCATGAAAGATTACCATGAAAGGGAAATGTGAATTGCTGGTAAGTGATTTTGATTATGATCTGCCTACAGAATTGATTGCACAGTACCCGGCGGCGCAGCGGGATGCCTCCCGGATGATGGTGCTCAATAGAAAATCCGGGGAAATAAATCATACACACTTTAAAAATATTCTGGATTACCTGGAAGAAGGGGATCTCCTGGTTTTCAATGAGACCAAGGTCTTTCCAGCGCGGCTTTTTGGCAGGAGGGTCAAAACAGGCGGAAAATTGGAAGTGCTCCTTCTGGATGAAAAGGAACCCTGTACTTGGGAGGCATTGGTCCGGCCGGGACGCCATGCCAGGGAGGGGGAGGAGATTATTTTTGGTGAAGCACTGCGGGCAGTTATCGGTGAGCGCACAGACAGCGGGGGGCGCATTATCAACTTCCTTGTGGAGGACAAGCAGGAGTTTTGGGATCAGCTGTTTAAAATCGGCAAAATGCCCCTGCCCCCTTATATTAAGAGGCCTGCCGAAGAGATGGACAGGGAGCGCTATCAGACGGTTTATGCCCGCTCCCTGGGTTCTGCTGCTGCCCCCACTGCCGGGCTGCACTTTACAGAAGAGATCCTGGGGCAGTTGAAGGATAAGGGTGTACAGTTTGCTTTTGTGGTGCTGCATGTGGGATTGGGAACCTTCAGGCCGGTACATGTACCAAAGGTGGAGGACCACCGGATGCATGCGGAGTTTTGGAGACTTGATGCTCATAATGCTTCATTGATCAATGAAGCGCGACAGAATGGCAGGCGGGTAATCGCTGTGGGGACCACTACAGTGCGCCTGCTGGAGAGTGTAGCCGGGGATGATGGAACTGTTGGTGCTGGGGAAGGCTGGACCAGTATTTTTATTTACCCGGGTTTTCGTTTTCGCGTGATCGATGGCCTTGTTACCAACTTTCACCTTCCCTGTTCTACATTACTAATGCTTGTCTGTGCTTTTGCGGGTTATAATAAAGTGTTGCCTGCCTACCGCGAGGCTGTGGAGAAGAGTTATCGTTTTTTCAGCTATGGAGATGCCATGCTGATCCTGTAAGGAGGTGCCCCAGTTGGGGTTTTTTCATTTTGATCTACTGAAAAAATCATCTAAAAGCAAGGCTCGTCTTGGTGTCATTAATACACCGAGGGGGAAGATTCATACCCCGGCCTTTATGCCGGTTGGGACTCAGGCCACTGTAAAGACGATGACTCCGGATGAGGTCGCGAGGTTGGGAGCGGAGATTATCCTCTCCAATACATACCACCTCTACCTGCGACCCGGCATGGGAATTATCCGCCAGGCCGAGGGGCTTCACAAATTCATGAACTGGCAGAGGCCGATTCTTACAGATAGTGGGGGGTTTCAGGTTTTCAGCTTGTCTTCCCTGCGGCAGATCACAGATGAGGGGGTTCACTTCAGGTCCCATCTGGATGGGTCCAAGCATTTCATCGGCCCCGAACAATCTATGGAAATCCAGGCAGCTTTGGGATCAGACATCGCCATGGCCTTTGATGAGTGTTCTCCCTTTCCCTGCTCCTATGAGGATGCCTTAGCAGGGCTGGAGCGGACAACAAGCTGGGCGGAGCGCTGTCTAAAAGCTCCTCACGCTCCTGGCCAGGTGGTTTTCGGGATCGTCCAGGGGAGTGTCTATCCGGAGCTGAGGGCGCGCAGCGCCAGGGAGATCACGGGTTTAGATTTCCCTGGTTACGCCATCGGGGGTTTGAGTGTCGGTGAACCGAAGTCGATCATGTATGAACTGCTGGAATATACAACACCCCTATTGCCTGAAAACAAGCCCAGGTATTTGATGGGTGTGGGAAGTGCAGACTGTCTCTGGGAAGGGGTCGCCCACGGGATCGATATGTTTGACTGTGTTTTGCCCACCAGGGTCGCCCGCAATGGTACAGCTTTTACCTGGCAGGGGAAGGTGGTTGTGCGAAATGCGAAGTATGCGGAGGATTTTTCACCTTTAGAGCCGGATTGTGACTGCTATACCTGTAAGCATTACAGCAGAGCGTATCTCCGCCATCTGTTTAATGCAGGAGAAATACTGGGACCGCGTCTTTTGACGATCCACAATCTTCATTTTACATTGAGCGTCATGGAAAGAATACGCCGGTCTATTAAGGATGGCTGTTTCGAAGAAGAGAAGAATGCTTTTTTAGATCAGTATTCAATATAACGGTCAACAAAAGTACAGCAAATGAGACAAAAGATGCAGCAGGAACGATTTCGCTCCTTGTCCAATAAGTGGTAATAGAAGAGTCGAAGTCCTGTTATCGCATTACTGCAGAAATGCGCCAGGAACCGTCCCCGGTGCATTTCTGACGCCATCGGAGTGATAATATGGTGAACCCAGCTGGTATTCTTGATAATTTTTTATCATATCTCTTTGAGCTAAAGGGGAGACACCGCCTGCGCTGTGAATATCTACAAATGAGGGATTATTTCACAAGTACAGCTGACTGCTGGCGGGAGCAGGAGGATAAATTGCTGGAAGAGATCGAAAAAGGAACAGGGGAGGGGTGGTGAACACCATCACAAAGAGGTTTATCATTGAGCGGGGTGATATTTACCTGATCGAGCTGACCACGGCAGACAGCAGCAAGGGGGTCAAGCGGCCTGTGCTTGTGATTCAAAATGATATCGGCAATCTATACTGCAATTCTGTGATCATTGTTCCCTTGTTTCTTAATGTCTCGTTGAAAAAGATGCTGCTGGCAGTGGAGATCAAAGCAGGAGGGGGTAATGGTTTAGCCAGGGATCATATTGCCCCTTTCACTCAGATCAGAACCATCGATAAAACACTCCTGGATAGGAATAATTACCTGGGGCAGATAGATAAAGGGGTGATGAAGCGGGTCGATGAAGCAATCAAGTTAAGCCTGGGTTTGAGTACAGTACAGCGCTTACAGGCGAAACAGCAGCTGCGAAGGAAGTGGAGACTGCTCACTACACCAAAAAAGATCGATTATTCAAGAAAAAAGGGTTTTTCAGGGTAATAGCGAAAAACAATTAAGATGAGAATTGATATGAGGAGCAAGTAAGTGCAGGAGAATTATGTTACACTAGAGGATATTAAAGAGAATCCTATTGTAAAAACTCTGATCAGTGTCGGCAATGAAAACCTGGAAGTCATGGGGTTCACTGAACATGGATTTCGACACATCAGTCTTGTTTCAAGCATTGCTTATAATGTTCTCAGGCTCCTGGGTTTCTCCGAGCGGGAGGCGGAAC
Organism: Syntrophaceticus schinkii; assembly: GCF_000946815.1. Lineage (GTDB taxonomy): Bacteria > Bacillota > DSM-12270 > Thermacetogeniales > Thermacetogeniaceae > Syntrophaceticus > Syntrophaceticus schinkii. Next base: position 70,636 of record NZ_CDRZ01000250.1, read on the forward strand.
TGGCCGGTATCGCAGGTTATATGCACGATATTGGGAATTCGGTGAATAGGAGTGGTCACCATCTTTCCGGGGCGATACTCGCTTATTATATACTGGATGACTTAGAGATGTGTCCTGATGAGCTTTTTACTGTGGTGGCAGCCATTGGAAATCATGATGAGCAGACAGGGCAGCCGGTCAACAGTGTAGCAGCAGCCTTGATACTTGCCGATAAGTCCGATGTCCATAGGACCAGGGTGCGAAGCGATAAAAGCATAGGGGTTGATATCCATGACCGGGTAAATTACGCTGTGGAGCGCTCTTTTTTAAGGGTTGATGCGGAGGACAAGCATATTTCGCTGGAACTGGACATTGACCCCCGGATCAGTCCGGTGATGGATTACTTTGAAATATTTTTAAGCAGGATGTTCATGTGCAGGCGAGCGGCTGAATTTTTAGGCTGCACATTTGCGCTTGAAATAAATGGGAAAAAGCTGGTTTAAGCCAAGAGGAAGGAGAGAAATTTGTGGCAGGTAAAAAGGGTAAAAAGACAGCCAAGACAGTACAGCCACCGAGAAAACCGCAGACTGTGCCAGCTGGGCCGCCGACAAAAACCGGTATCAGCTGGCCGGAGACGATATTATTTTTCTTTATGGTTGCGGCAATTCTCTGTGCTGCTGTTTTTTTGACGAAACCCATAGCAGGAAAACTGAAAGAGCAGTTAGGATTGGATTTACGTGGAGGGGTGCATGTGGTTTATCAGGCAAAACCCACCCCGGAGGCCCCGGTAACCAAAGATTCTGTAGATAAACTGATCGGTGTTTTCAGAAACAGGATCGATGCTTACGGGCTGACCGAGCCCTTGTTCCAAAAACAGGGCAGTGATCGGGTTGTTGTGGAACTGCCTGGTGTCAAGGATCCGGATGAGGCTTTGGAACTGCTGGGGAGGACGGCTCACATGGAATTCAAGACCGAAGACGGTGAAACAGTATTAACCGGGAAACACCTGAAGGATGCCCGGGCTCAGCTGAACCCTAACACTAATGAGCCATATGTAGCTTTGGAGTTTAATAAAGAGGGCGCCAAAACCTTCGAAAAAGTGACAACTGCTAATGTAGGCAGAACACTGGCTATCTACCTTGATGACAGACTGCTTACTGCCCCGGTGATTAAAACGCCTATTTCAGGTGGAAATGCAGAGATCAGCGGTGGATATCAATCCTTGGAAGAGGCACAGGAGGAGGCCCTGCTCTTGCGCTCGGGTGCCCTTCCGGTAGATGTTGAACTGATGGAACAGCGGAGTATAGGGCCTACCCTTGGTAAGGAATCCTTGGATCTCAGTTTGAAGGCCGGTATCATCGGTGTGGCCGCAATCTTTTTATTCATGCTCCTCTATTACAGGTGGCCTGGTGTTATTGCTGACCTGTCGTTGATCGTTTATGGGTTGATCGTTGTGGGGATCTTTATCTTGATCAACACCACTCTGACGCTCCCAGGCATAGCGGGAATTATTCTGTCTATTGGGATGGCGGTGGATTCAAATATTATTATCTATGAGCGCCTGAAAGAGGAACTGCGGGCCGGAAAGACCCTGCGGTCGGCCATTGATGCCGGTTTCCACAATGCATTCAGGGCGATCCTGGACTCCAATGTCACAACTTTGATCGCTGCGGCAGTGCTGTACTTCTTGGGAACTGGACCCATCCGGGGTTTTGCAGTTACTCTGAGCATTGGTATCCTGGTGAGTATGTTTACGGCGATCACCTTCACGCGTTTTGTACTGCATCTGGTAGCCAGATCGCGGCTGGTGGTCAATCCTAAGGCGTACGGTGTTTAGGAGGGAGGCGGAAATATGAATTTTGTTAAGATGCGAAAATACTGGTATCTACTGTCCCTGCTTGTGATTATACCGGGCTTGATCTCTTTTGGAATCAAGGGGTTGAATAAAGGAATCGATTTCACCGGTGGCAGTCTGATTGAACTCCGGTTTGAACAGAAAGTAGAAGTCAGAGATGTCCGTACGGTTCTAAAGGATGCCGGCCTTCCTCAAGACAGCAGAGTACAGGAGGGTGAAGGGAATGTGATCATGATCCGCACAAAGGATCTTTCCCAGAAGGAGAGCAAAAGTTTGCTCCAGAATATGGAATCAAAGTTCGGCAGTTATACAATGCTGCAAAATCGGAGTGTAGGGCCTACCGTTGGTAAGGAACTGCGGAACAAGGCGATACTATCTCTGGCTATCGCTTTTGCTTTGATGATCGTCTACATTACTATTCGCTTCGAACTGCTTTCAGGTCTTGCTGCAGTATCTGCTTTGGTTCATGATATTCTGGTGACTGTGGGGTTGGTTTCCCTGTTCGGATTGGAGGTGGATGGGGCGTTTATTGCCGCACTGCTGACAATTGTCGGGTATTCTATCAATGCCACTATTGTTCTTTTCGACCGCATCAGGGAGAATATGGGCAAGCGCAAGAAAAGTGAATCACTGGATGAGCTCATTCATAACAGCATTATGCAGACTATGGCGCGGTCAATCAATACCGTTGTTGCTGTTGCTCTAGCTCTGGTTGCCTTGTTGGTCTTCGGTGGGGTGACGATCAAGGGCTTTATTACCATTCTGCTGATCGGGGTTATTGCAGGATGCTACTCCTCCATTTTTATTTCGAGCCCCTTGTGGTATGATTACCGCAGGTTGCGTGGGGAGAGCATCAGAACTGACGCATAGCCTTTAACTACTATGGCCCGACAAGGGTTTCCAGAAGACTAGAAGAAATATTTTAATCGAAAAAGGAACTAGGAACTA
>NZ_CDRZ01000251.1 GCF_000946815.1 Syntrophaceticus schinkii
GGTAATAATCTTGGATGAAGATAATCCCTTAGCCCTGGCAGTTTAACATAGTCCTGCTGAAGCACTTCCAGCATCCCTGAGCGCATCAGACGCGCAATAACTGCGGTAGGAAGTGCGGCCAGGGAAAGTACAGGCATGACCATGTGTTTCCATGATCCCCACATGGCCGGCGGCAATATCTGCCACCTGTAGGCAAAAAGGTACTGAAGAAGGCCGGCAATGACGAAGCTGGGGACAGAAAAACACAGGATAGCCAGAAACATGGTACCGTAGTCCTGGATCTGGTTCTGCTTTAGGGCGGAAATTGTACCTGCACTCAAACCCACAACCAGGGCCAGGAGTATTGCTGTTACACCCAGTTGGGCGGATACAGGAAAGTAATCACTGATAATATCATTGACTGTTTTGTACTGATACTTAAATGATGGCCCTAAATCCCAGCGAGCGGTACGTCCTAGATAATCTACGTACTGTTTCCACAGGGGGTCATCAAGGTGAAATTTTTCATTGATCGCTTGTTCGATTTGGGGTGGCAGTGCTTTCTCTCTTGTAAAAGGGCCCCCCGGAATGGCCTTCATCATAAAAAAGGTAAGGGTGACTATAAAAAAGAGAGAAAAGAAAATTGTTACCAACCGCCGCAATAGGAATCGGAACACCTTATTACCTCCCTCCCTGCTTTTTGGCTAATACTTGACCTATTAGCAGAGAAAGGGGGCATACATTCCGGCATGCCCCCGTATGTTAGCTTTACTTATTACTTAGTATCTGAGTTTATTTTTTCTGACTTAAATCCACATCAGCCCATTTGAATTCCTGATAGCTTCCAAACGGCGGTGTGTAGACACCCTTGACCCACGGCTTGTACATATTGACATTCACATAGAAGTAGATGGGAGCAACAGGCATCTCATCCATCAGGATCTTTTCTGCTTTATGCATGTTCTCTATCCGCAGATTCTCATCATTGCTGGCTTTTGCTTCATTGATCAGTTTGTCATATTCTGCATTGCCCCAGAAGGAGTCATTGTTGCCGCCATCTGTGAGGTGCATATCCATATAGGTCATGGCATCGTTGTAGTCAGCTGCCCAGCCGGCCCGTGCCACCTGGAAGTTACCATGATCACGGTCGTTGAGGTAAACTCCCCATTCTGCGTTCCGGAGTTTAACGTTGGCGCCGAGATTGTCTTTCCACATCTGACCAATGGCCTCAGCTATCTTCTGGTGTGCCTCCATGGTATTGTAGTAGATTTCGATTTCCGGCAGGCCTTTTCCATCGGGATAGCCGGCATCTGCCAAGAGTTGTTTTGCTTTTTCCACATCATTATCTTTGAAGTAGTCTCCACCGACAGACCGGAAGTCCTTATCTACGGTCACATTTGGGAAACCGAAGGGAGTATAAGCTAATGCAGGTTTCTGTCCTGCCTGGGTGATGTTGTCGATGATCGCCTGGCGGTCAATGGCGTAAGTGAAGGCCTTGCGTACCCTTGCATCGTCAAAGGGTTTCTTTTTGCAGTTGAAGATGTAGTAGTAGCATCCGGGCTCAGGGAAAGAAACAGCTTTGCCTTCTGACAATAGTTTCTTGGTGTCTTTGACCGGCACACTCTCAGCAATATCGATTTGGTTGCTTTCGTACATACTCAGTTCGGTGTTTTCGTCTTCCACAAAGGTCATGATCAGTTTGTCAAGCTTGACATTTTTGGCGTCCCAGTAGTTCTCGTTCTTGACAAATTCGACCTTTTCCTGGGCCTGGAACGCTGTCATTTTATAGGGACCATTGCCAATGCAGGTATCTGGCTTAGCTGCCCAGTTCGCGTCAGCTTCCACACTCTCTTTGTGAAGCGGGAAGAGGTTAGCGAACGCTGTGAGGTCAAGGAAGTAGGGTGTTGGTGCTACCAGTTCCACTTCCAGGGTATAGTCATCTGTTGCTTTGACTCTGACCTCATCAGCACTGACTTTGCCGGCGTTGAATTCCTCACCGTTTTTGATGTAAAAAGCCTGGTATGCGTATTCTGCACCGGTTTTTTTGTCCAGCAGGCGCTTCCAGGAGTACTCAAAGTCATGGGCGGTCAACGGGTCACCATTGCTCCACTTGACATCTTTCTTGATAGTGAAGACATAATTCAGCCCATCCTCGGAAATGTCGACTTTTTCCGCAATTGCAGGCTGTAGTTCTTTGTCGGCATCGTACCTGTAAAGGCCTTCGAACATGGCATTCTGAATGGTGGCTTCAGACAAACCTGTGGACATCGCCGGGTCCATAGTTTCCGGGCTGGCCCCCAGGTTGTAGGTGATAACCTTTTCTGCCTTTTTGTCAGCTGTGTTGTCACCGCCGCATCCAGCTAGAACACAGCTGAACACAAAGGTCAGTGCTAACAAAATGGCTATAACTTTTTTTTTGCGACATGATTCATCCCCCTGTTAGTTTTCTGTTTGTTATATAAACTGTTCTCCAGGTAGCAGTACCTGGTGAACAGCAGAACGGAGTTTATATTAATGTATTATTAGACATAAATCGACAAGATCCTGCATGGTAACGGTATAAGGAATAAAATTTTAGCATTACCTGTCGACATGTGGTTATTCCTTGCATATTATGTCGAATAATAGGTATAAATGCTGCATATCCCAAGAAAGTTAGATAATATTATGGCAGGGGATATAACCCAGGAATATGATATACAATAAGGGTTAGGAGCCTGGGGAAGGAGCAACTTTAGATGAAACTGCGAGTGGGAACCTGGAATATCAAAGGGGGCAGGGGGGCGAAAGGTTTCCCCTTATTGCTCAACAAACGAAACCTGGATGAGATTGCAGAAGAAATCTGCCGCGCAGATCTGCATGTTGTTCTGCTTCAGGAAGTGGATGTTAAAAATTTACGCTGTTGCTGGGTTCACCAACCACGCTATCTTGCCGGCAAGCTGGAAGAATACACCGGGGAAAAATGGAATTACCTGTTCGCCAGGGCTTTTCCTCTTCTCGGAGGCTCATATGGTAATGCTGTTTTGGCTGTCTATCCGCTGGAAGAGGTTTTGAGCCTTTCTCTTAAATTTCCTGGCCAGAAAGTAGAGGAGAGGGTTTTTCTTTTTGCTCATCTATTTCCTCCTGATATCAGTCCACTGGGTATCGGCTGTTTTCACCTCTCGGTGAAGAGTGAAAGCCAGAGGGTGCAAGAAGCAAAAAAAATCAAAGCTGCACTTGCTAAACTGTTTTCCATCCCCCCCTTGGTTTTGGGAGGTGATCTCAACGGGAAACGGGGCAGTGCAGCTTTTCAAGAACTGATCACAGATCACTTTCCTATGGAAGAGTTAGGGCCGTCAGAAGGTGATTCATTTGCTGCTCCTTCTTACCGGGCCAGGATCGACTTTCTGTTCGGGAAGAAAGTTGCTCCTCTTGCCTCAGGTATTATTGATGCCGGTGAGGTTTCAGATCACCACCTGGTCTGGGCAGAATGTGAAATTTAAGGCACTATAGGTACGCAGATCTCCTGTCCGATAGCCAGTTTATCGGGATCGATCCCTGGGTTGACCTTCACAATAGCCTGAACTGTTGTTTTGTAGCGGCGGGCAATGGCACTAAGTGTATCTCCACTCTTCACAACATAGACAAATGTCCCTTCCGGGCAGCGCCTTTTCGGGATGCAGATTTTCTGTCCGATAGCCAGGTGTCTGGGGTCGATGCCGGGGTTGACATCCTGGATGGCTTTAACTGTTACCCCGAACTGCCTGGCCAAGCTGTACAGGGTATCACCGGCTTTGATGGTGTAGATAAAACCCGGACACTCCGGTACAGGCGGTGGTGCTGTAGGAATGCAGACCGTCTGGCCGATCTGAAGTTGCTGCGGATCAACTCCCGGGTTGGCGGCAAGTATTGCATCAAGGGGTACGTTAAAGCGCTGGGAAAGCCCAAAAAAGGTATCCCCTGGTTGAATAACATAGAAAAACCCCGGACAGACACCTGGTGGTGGTGTCGGTGGTGCCCCCGGTATGCAGACCAGCTGGCCGATTTGAAGGTTGTTGGGATCCACACCTGGGTTAGCGGCTAAAATAGCATCCAGGGGAACGTTGAAACGCTGGGACAGCGAAAAAAACGTATCCCCCCGCCTTAATGGTGTACAGGGTTCCAGTCCCGGGGCGAGGATGGGTATGGACATACTCGATCACTCCTTTTTCAAAAAGCTTTTCACTCTAATGTTTATGATGGAGGCAAATTTTTGCTCCATTTTTTTAATAATAATGGCTGCTGTTCAAGAATAGTCGTGTAACTCAGCGCTATATATTGTCATCAATCCGGTCGGCTGTCATTTGAGAAAGTGAACATCAATGAGCTGAAATGGTACAAGGAGGGGATGAGATGAAAATGATCATCGATGCTGATGCTGCTCCCAGACAGGTCTTACAGATATGCAAGAAAGCTTCAGCTGACTTTTCCGTACAACTGGTAACTATAGCCAGCTTTAACCATCTGATCGATTCCGACTGCCACCTGATGGTAAGTGATGAGCCCCAGGCAACAGATATAAGAGTGGCTAATCTTACTGAACGCGGGGATCTGGTGGTGACTCAGGATTGGGGGCTGGCGGCCCTTGTTTTGGCCAAAGGAGCTGTTGTTTTGACTCCCAAGGGGCGGGTTTTTCAAGATAAAGAGATCACCTTTTTGTTGGAAAAAAGAGAAACAATGTCAAGGATACGCCGCAGCGGTAAACGGGTGAGGGGGCCGAAAAAGCGGAAGTTGGCTGATGATGAAAGATTTGAAAAAAACTTATATAAATGGCTGCGGAAACTGGTTAAGGAAGAGAGGTGACAGAGGGACGGTACTCCTGTCACCTTCAAGCCGACGTTGCATGGAGGGGTGTTGCTCTGCTCATACTAAAGCCAGAGGTGTTGGTGATGAAAGTGAAGTATTTTGGTAAATTATTAATCATAGGAGTCATTTTTGCTTCATTGATAGCAGGCGCTGGATGTTCTTCTAAACCCCAGAGCAAACCGGTACCGAAGGCACCTTCTCCTCCAGGTGAACTGAAACAGCTGCAAACAAGCCTGGATGAGCTTTACAATATCCTGAAACCGGAATCTCCCGGAAAAGCAGAAGGCGGCCAGAAGAAAGAGCAGCAAAGCCAGGAAAAGGAAGGAGACCAACAGGGAGATAAGAAGGGAAAAAAAGCAGAGGAAACAAAAAAGCAGGCACCAACAGGGATTGACTGGAGTAAACTTCAAGCACAGGCGGAAAAAATTCATGACCAGTGGAATAGTTTCGAGCCCAAGGTGGTTCAGGCCGGGGCGAGGCCGGAAAATATCACTGGAATGGAAAAAGAACTGGATACTCTAGCGATAAAAATTGCTGCGCGGGATCGCTCAGGGGTGCGCCTGGCTGCAAACAGTGCTGCGGGTTATCTGCCTGATTTCATGGAGCTGTATGCAGAGCTGTATGCAAAAAAGGTGCAACCTGATCTCTACCGGATGCGGGTGATGACCCGGGATGTGTTGCTGCGGGTTGATGATGGGGATTGGGCCGCGGCAGAACAAGATATGTTGAAGATGAAAACCACCTGGTCCAAGCTGCTGGTTCAGTTAGAGGATACATCAAAAACGGAAACCGATAAAACACATCTGTCACTATTGGATCTGGAGGGTGCTTTAGGGAAAAGGGATCAGGTGCTGGTGTTGATAAAGGGTAATATATTAGAAAAGAATCTGGATGGGATGATTAAAAGCCAGGAGATGAAGATGTAAGTTGTCCCACCTGTTTATTGGTGCCTATCTGGGCGGTTGTGCAGAGTATTTTTTGAGGATAGAGAAGTTTGTTGTGTATCAAAGTAGAATTAAATGTGTTTAATAACGAGGATGTTTCATGCATAAAAAGACAGTTTCCGGGGCAGAAGTATAATGTTGACGTACCCACGACTGAAGTCTTTAATCCCATCCTTGAAAAGGGTGGGTTTTTCCGGCGGGGGATCGTAATCGGATGGAGTGAGAATAATGGGTGACAGGCCGTACCGTGGGGTTAGTTTTTATGAATACAAATTAGAGCGGGTGATGAAGCGGCTCAGGGTGGAGTCATATAACTTCAACTGGGACCGCTGGGGCTGCTATGTTGATTTCTACTATAGAGGGGAACTGTACAGGTTTGAACACAGCGTTGAAAAGGCCAGGTCCCGAGGGGTAGAACTGCGCAGTGGGTCCGAATCATTTATTGAGGTTGTCCTGACCTTTGAGGATATAGCAAGTATCGTAGAGCGGGGAATTTATGGTTTGGAAACATGGGTAAGGGGGATGAAATACCTCCCCAGGGCGATTGAACTGCCGGAATATTTCAAGATCCTTGGATTTACCGAAGTTCCTGGCAGCCCAGAAGATATACAACAGCGTTACCAGACGCTAAGCAACCAACTACCATCAAATGGGGGGGAGAGGGAAGCAAAACTTCAACAACTTAAGAACGCAGCTGAGGAGGCCTTTCATTACTTTAGAAAGAACAGGCCTACCATCCAGTAATTAGGAATGCAGAAAATATTCACTAATGGATCAATCAGCACTAATTAGGATTTCTCTATAGTGACGTTAAGTTCCGTTGGCTGTTGGTCTTTATTGTCACCAGGCGTTTCTTCAATAGGATCCAGTGTTTTGTTCGGATCTGGATCCGCGGGTGTGCCGTCATCTGGTTTTTCCTCTTTCTCTGGTTGGTCCTCAACAGGTTCCTCAGTTGGTTCATCCACTTTATCCTCCTGAGGCGGACTAACCACCTCTTTCTCCACCGGTTGTTGAGCGACCTGTGGTTGCTTCTTCGGTGTGGAAATCACTTCGGGTGGTGCTTCCATGACCACCTTAGAGGTAGTCATGCCGTTAAAAAAGAGGTCATAAGTCACCTGCTGGGCTTGTACAGGGTCAAAACCCCAGTAACAGATGCCATTGAGATTGAAGAAGTAGCCGGGGAGTGCCTGGGTGAGTACTGTGCTGTCTTTAAAGTCCATCCCTGCTTTAGCAAGAACCATCAGTTCTTTAAGATTCATATTTGTATCTACATTTCTATAGAGTTCCGGAAGAACTGTGGGCAGCTTCAGTAAAACGCTGGGCTGTTTAGACTTCTCAGCGAGTGCTTTCATAAACTCCAATTGATTGTTCACACGATAGATATCGCCGAGGGGTGCATTGCGGAAGCGCACAAAAGCAAGGGCGGCTTTGCCGTCGAGATGCTGGATACCCTGTTTTAAATCCACCCGGTTTTCTACCCCATCCATAGAATAGGAAGTTATATTTTTAGGGATGTCGACATCCACTCCACCGAGTGCATCGACAATATTCATAAAACCCTCCCAACGCACCAGGATATATTTATGTACAGGTTGTCCGATAATTTCTGATACAATTTCTGCTGTGACTTCAGGTTTTTCAAAATAAGCCGCGGCATTAATTTTTTGTTTGCCGTGTCCTGGTATATCCACCCTTGTATCTCGGGGGATCGACAACATGGAGATTCTATCCTGGGATACCTGGACGACAATAATGGCATCTGTTCTTCCTTTTTTTTCATTAGGACGCGCATCACTTCCCAGCAGCAGCACATTAAAGGCCTTGATCGTTTTTCCTGTAGTGGGGTCAACATGGGTGACAAATGGTTCATCAAATAAGTTTTTCTTAACCCACCAGGCGCCCCCACCGAGGATTAAGCCGAATATTAATATAATGGAAATAATAACCTTTCCCCTGGTTTTCACATATCTCCCCTCCGAGTTTGCTGAAAAATACCAGTACTGATTTATATTATATCAGAATTTTATATATGAAAATAGTGGACCGATAAAATCAGGGGAAATATTAATTGGTAACAGGCTACTCCGTTTGTTTGATGGCGTCCACAGGACAACTCTCCAGTGCTTCCTGGGCACATTCCTCTAAATCTTCAGGTATGTCGTCACAGGTTGTTTGTGCTCTTCCCTCATCATCCCAATCATAGATTTCAGGGCAGATATCAATACAAGTTCCACAACTGATACAGAGATCCGGGTCGACATAAACATCCACTGTAGTTATACCTCCTCGTATAATTGGTAGTTATTCGGAAACTTACAAGAGAGTCTCCACACTGCTTTGCAGTTTGGAGATTTTTGTTTCACCTCCAAAATATCTGGACAACTTCATATAGCGATAACAAGAGATATCGAAAGAAAGAAGGCGTAAAGCAGGATAATTAAATAAATATGACCAAATATTGCACTTGACATTTGCCGAACCGCCCCAAAATCGAAATGGAGGCATTAATTGCCATACATCCCATTTCGATACAGGAGATGGTTTCTTTGCTCGGTTACTGGCGTCCTCACAGTGAATTCCAGACGTGGTTGGAACAAAAACTTTTATCTCTTCTGCCTGTGTTTGAATCCCAAATACTTTTTTATGAGGATATTCTAGAAAAAATCTATATCCTTAACCTGGATAAGCTTCTCCCTTTGGTCTTGGACCGCTATTCTCACACAGGAAGGCCAGCCAAGTGCCAACCGGAAATATTCCGCGCTTTAGTGATTATGGTCCATTTAAAAGAACCAATTACCTCTTTTGTCAAACGCTTAAAGGCTGAACCCGTCTTAGCTGTTGCTTGTGGTTTTGAGCCGGGTTCGGTACCCGGTGTTGGCACTTTTTATGATTATCTAAACAGGTTTTGGTTAGGGCATGAGCCAGTTAGGGTCCTGCGTGAACCAGAGAAACGTAATAAGAAACCGGATAAGGGTGAAAAGCTCCCTGATAAAATCCCAGGCCTTGTTACTGAATTGGTGAATAAGGTACTTAATGGCTATGATTTTACTGATAATCCTGAGCATTTG
>NZ_CDRZ01000252.1 GCF_000946815.1 Syntrophaceticus schinkii
TTCTGGCTCCCTGCACTCAGCCCGATTCCCGCCGCACATCACCGATCAAGGGGTGTTTGGTCTTTGAGTTTCCAGCAGTTTCTCATCGAAGATATACTCCCAGTTTTGCTGCGTTCTGGACAAGCCCTTCCTTTTCGATGACATCCAGTGTGGCCAAACCCGCGGTCATAGAGACCGGGTTCCCTCCCAAAGTAGAAGCACCTGGGCGGGTGTAACGGTCGGCAATCTCTGGAAGGGCTGTGAAAACACCGATAGGAACCCCATTTCCTAAGGCTTTGGCCATGGTCATGATATCAGGTTCCACATCCCAATTTTCGATGGCAAACCACTTGCCGGTGCGCCCGAAGCCGCTCTGAACCTCATCAACGATGAGCAGTGCGCCGTATTCATCCAAAATCTCCTTTAAGCGTGGGAAGTATTCCGGCGGTGGGGTGACGATCCCCGCATTGCCCTGGATCGGTTCGATGATCAAGGCCGCTACTTCTCCAGAGGTAGAGGTTTCGATCACCTGACGAACCTGTTCAGCACAGGCTATATCACAGGCCGGATAGCTTAAGTTTAATGGACAGCGGTAGCAGTAAGCGTTCGGTACAAAGGAGATTCCTCCCGCTGGGTTTGAATCAGTGCGCCAGAAGCGCAGGCCGGTCAGACTCATGGTCAGATAAGTGCGCCCGCACAACCCATCCTGTAGGCCTAAAAGCTCACTCCTGCCTGTGGCGATTTTGGCCAGCAGGAGAGCACCTTCATTGGCTTCTGTGCCGCTGTTGCAGAAAAAACTCTTCTGCAGCCTGCCCGGGGTGATCTCAGCCAGTTTCTCCGCCAGTTCCAGCATCGGCTGGGTGAGGTAGATGTTGCAAACATGCTGTAAAGTCTTCACCTGCCGGCAGATGTGTTCGGTGATCTCCGGGTGGCAGTGGCCGGCATTGATCACTGAGACACCCGCAAAGAAGTCAAGGTATTTCCTACCGGTGCTGTCAAAGAGATACTGCCCTTCACCTTTTACCATCTGTACAGGTTCCTGGTAGAAGTGATAAAGGCACGGTATAATGTATTCCTTTTTCTTTTTGACTATTTCTTCTGGCCCCCAATATTTTTCCGTCATTTTACACTCTCCTTCACATATTGTTGATTCCATTGCGGAAACCCTGTTTTGACATTTGGTAACCTAACCGCTATGGTCGGTGGTTATAGGTTAAGCTGCTCACAAATGTGGTGGTACCTTGAACAAAAAATGACTTTTTGCAGTGGAATCAGTCTTTAACTTTCACACCTGTTGTATAAGGCCCTGTACCAAAGGGTCCTTTATTGATCTGCAGCAACTGCTGCCAGCTGGATTCAGGAAATGTGTAATCAGCGGGATCAGCCCAGAGATGATCGATTTCCTGGCGATAAAGCCTGGTCACAGTCTTGACCTCAGCTGCCTTATATAAGGGGATTTCCAGACGGAGTCCCGCAAACCCTGCACCATAAAAAGAAATCAGATAAGGCAGCAAGGCCAATTCATTTGCCATGTAAATATGATTCCTGCAAGTATGGTCAACCTCCAGGGTATGCACCTGCCCCACGGTATCCTTTAACCCATACAATCTTGTTCGGCAGACACCACTGCAGGGCTGATGTTTTGTGGTTCCTTCCAGGACAGCTGCGGGAAGGCAGTGATCCGATATCATACTGGGAAGGCTGCCGTGAACCACTGCTTCTACCGGGAGTTCTTGACCAGGCATAGCCAGAACATCTTCACAGCAGAACTCCAGGGGAGCGGTGACCTGTACTACCTGGTAGTCCTTGAGTAAACCCGCTGCCTGCTGGTTAGCGATGTTGCAGGAGTAGTCGGCATAAAGGGGGAGATCTGTGAGTTTGGCTGCAGCATACACTGTTCCCAGATTGGTGACGAGGATGCCATCCACATCCATTTCCTTGATTCTTTCTAAAAAGTAGAGTGTCCTGTCCATTTCCCAGGGCATGACGATGCGCGGCAGTCCGGCAACAAACTGACTGCCCGACTCCCTGGCTCTATCCAGAAGTTCCGGAAAATCAGAGATTTCCCAGGGCTTGTCCTGAGATATAAAGGACTCGCCGCTGGTATAAACGAGATCAGCACCGCTTTCCAGTGCAGCCAGTGCCGCGGTTTTGCTGCCCACCTTTACAGAAAGGAACGGTTTATCGGTATTTTTAACATAAGACGGTGAAGGCAGTGGGGAATGTGTTAAGTCCTCAGTGGTTATTACAGGCTCTTTCACCGCCTGGCTGAAGAACCGCGGTTCCCGTTCACCTGTATAGCCTACAGAAGCAGCTCCCGGGTTGCCGAAGCTGTACAGAGGGCTGAGGTCGCGCACCCTTATCTCCTGGAACTTTTCGTACTCCTTCCAGTCGAAGGTATAGCCTGCTGGGTTTTCATAAAACTTGTCCAGTTTCCGCCGGTAAAAGCCAACAAGAGGCTCAAGGTGTTCTGCCAAACGCATCCGTCCCTCAATCTTGAGGGAACAGATCCCGGATCCGATCACCTCGGGTAAAAAGGGGAGCAGGCTGATGTCTTTTACCGCCATAAAATAGGGACCAGGAACCTGGACAGGGATCACCTCATCGGTTTGGCGGTCCACCAGTTCGAAAGCCCAGCGGCAGGGTTTCATGCAGCGGCCGCGGTTGCTGCTTTTGCCGAAGAGCATTCCGCTGTGGTAGCACTGACTGCTCTGGGCAAAGCACATGTCACCATGGGTGAAGTATTCCAGTTCCAGGGATGTTTTGCTGTGTATCAGCTTAATATCATCCAGTGTCAGCTCCCGGCCGAGAATCACTCTGGTGATCCCCAGTTCCTCCAACAGCTGTAGACCCTCCAGGTTGTGGGCGTTCATCATCACACTGGAGTGGAGGGGCACAGTCAACCCCATTTCTTTAGCAAGCTTTACAACCCCTAGGTCTTGGACGATGATCCCATCTACCGCAATCTCCTCAAGAAAAGAAAGGTAGCCAGGGAGCTCCGCTGTTTCCTTACCTGTGAGCAGGTTGTTCACAGTTACATAGATCTTGACTCCTTTTTCATGGCAGTATATTGCTGCCTCTTGGAGCTCTTCATCGGTAAGGTTGAAATCCTTCCGGTGCAGGCGCATATTGAATTTTTTTCCGCCCAGGTAGACGGCATCTGCTCCTGCTCTGATCACTGTCTCCAATACATCCCATTTTCCTACAGGTGCCAGGAGTTCTACCCGGGGCGGTTCGTGCATTTTTGACATTAATTTTCTTCTCCCATCTTATGATTCCAACTGTGTAAGCCCTGTTTTTTTGTTAGCAGAGATGAATGGTGGTTATATGTTAAGTTGCTCATTATATGTAGTGGTACTTCGAACGAAAATTGACTATTTGCCAGTGGAATCATCTTTTTATATTGGAATAAACACATCAAGGATAGTAAAGGCCAACAGGGCAACACCAATAATCTGGTTTACTGTATAGGCAGCTGTGGTTACCTGTTTCAGGTCATCGGGTTTTACCATCAGATGCTCCCAGCAGAGCAGTCCCGCTGCCACAGCCACACCCAGGTAATAAAAAACACCGGGTATGGCGTGGGGTAAGGCAGAAAAGAGCGGAACCATCAGCAAGAAAAAGATTACAGCCAGGTGCAGCGTCTTGGCGATCTTTAAAGCAATAGGAACCCCGAACTTGGCGGGAACCGCATACAACCCTGCTTTTCTATCGAATTCCACATCCTGAGTGGCATAAATGATATCAAACCCTGCCACCCAGCACATCACCGCAAGACTCAAAAGCATGGGTGGAAAGGCAAATTCTCCGGTAACCGCCAGCCAGCCGGCGGTAGGAGCGATACCACAGCAAAAGCCCAGCACCAGGTGGCAGAACCAGGTAAATCTCTTGGTATAAGAATAGATCACTAGAAGAAAAAGGGCCACCGGGGCAAGTTTCAGGCAAAGGGGGTTTAGCTGCCAGGAAGCCAGCATAAGCAGGGCAAAGCCAATGATGCTGAGAGCAAGAACCTCTCCTCCGGAAACAAGCCCACGAGGCAGGTGCCTGTGGGCAGTCCTGGGGTTAGAGGCATCAAAGCGGGCATCGATCAACCGGTTCAATGCATTGGCTGCATTGCGTGCCCCCACAAGTGCCACAATCACCCAGAAAAAAGTTCGCGCCTCAGGGATTCCATTGGCAGCCAGCAGCATCCCCATCAATCCGAAGGGTAGGGCAAAAAGGCTGTGGCTGAACATTACCAGGTCCGCGTATAATTTGAGCCTGGCAAGACCGTTTTGAATTTTGGATTCGATCACTGCTATCGTAATTCGCCCCTTAAAAAAGCTTATATCATGAAAATTCGCTGTAGAGCACGTTTTTCCTCCTTCGGGGTTCAATCTCACCGGACCCCAATGGCGATCATAAAACAAACCAGCTGTGTTCCTGCTTTTCTGATAAGAAAAATACAGTTTTTTAGTATAAAATAGGAACCTTCTCCACACATTATAAATGTTTAACAATTCCTGCATTAATAGGGGGTTATTTTGATGGATCTACGAAGACCGCAGTATCGTTTGGCTGCTGCTGTTGCCGTCATCCTTGCGCTGGTCTGTATTGCATATTTTGTCGAGCGCCAGGAGGAACCTGATGCAGCACCCATTGCCTATTCCAGTGAAAGTGTTGCTGATGCCAGCCCGGAAGGCATCTCAGACAATGTGGATCTGTTGTCCCGTGTTATTCATGGTGAAGCTGGGGATGAACCATATCTGGGCAAAGTGGGGGTCGGTGCTGTCCTCATGAACAGGATGCGCAGCAGCTCATTTCCCAACAGCCTCTCCGGTGTAATCTTCGAGCCCTATGCCTTTGAGTCTGTGTCCAATGGCCTCATCTGGCAGCGTACGCCATCAGAGGAGTCGGTGCGTGCAGCATCAGAGGCGTTGAATGGGTTTGATCCCACCTATGGGGCACTGTTTTTCTGGAACCCAAGCAAACCGGTGGGTCCCTGGATCTGGACACGGCAGATCATCACACAGATCGGGCAACATGTATTTGCAATATAGGAGGGAAAAAATGAAAAATCGATACAATGCGGCTATTATCACATTTGCTGTTCTTTTCGGGGTTGCAGCCCTGTGGGGTGTATTCCAGGCAAAAGAGCGCCGCGTAGCGGAAACCCAATTGGAAAACAAGTACAACAGGGCGTTTTATGAATCTATGCAGCGCAGCAAGAATGTCGAGGCCCTGCTCTCCAAAGGGCTGGCCAGTGGTTCTCCCAGCAACATCGACAACCTTTTTGCGGATCTTTGGTACAATGCAAGTGCGGCCCAAGAGAACCTGCACCAACTTCCCTTGTCACATCAGGTGGTGGCCCAGACATCGAAGTATTTGACCCAGGTTGGAGATTATGCCTATGCCATTACCAAGCGGGAACAGGGAACTAAGTTCACTGAGCGTGATCGCACCATAATGCGTGATCTCTACGGGAAGGCAAAGACTCTTAACAGAGAAATGGGTGTTGTACAACGACAGGCAGCTACAGGGACTTTTCATTGGGGTGAAGTCAAGGCGAAACTTGATACGAGGCTTACCAAGGGTTCGCTTTCCGGCGCTGACAGGTCCTTTCAGCGGATAGACAGCCAGATGCAGGAGATCCCTGTTCTAATTTATGATGGCCCTTTTTCTGACCATCTGGATCGGGCAAAACCACTTGGGGTTACCGGTAAAGCTGTCACCGCAGAGCAGGCCCAAAAAGTTGCCCGCAGTTTTATTGATTTTAAAGGAACGAAGATTTCCGATGTAAAGAGTGCTAAGGCTGTCCGTGGTAAGATACCTGCTTACAGTTTCGAGTTTCGAACCGGAAACAAACCAACTGATGTAATCACAATCAATGTCACCAAAACCGGAGGGCATGTGGTTTATTATACTAACCCACGCACGGTTGGTGAGGCCAAGATCTCCGATTCCAAGGCCAGTTCACTTGCTGAAGACTTCTTGAAGTCAAGGGGTATTAAAAACATGGTGCCCACCTATACCATGAAAACAAACAACACTTTCACAATTTCCTTTGCCTACAAGCAGGGAGATGTGGTCATATACCCGGACCTGATCAAGGTGTTGGTAGCCATGGATAACGGGCAGGTCCTGACCTATGATGCATTGGGCTTCCTGATGTCTCATCACAAGAGAGATCTTCCCAAAGCCAAGATCAGTATGGATGAGGCGCGCAAGAAGCTGAACCCGGAACTCAAAGTAAAAGCAGAGCGGATGGCCGTCATTCCCACGGCAGGTAAGCATGAGGTGCTGACCTATGAATTCAAGGCAGAGATGAAGGGAGACACCTTCCTGGTTTACATAAATGCCCTGAATGGAAATGAAGAGCGCATTTTCAAACTGCTCAAGACATCCTATGGTACGCTGGTGCTGTAGCGTGACGCGGAAAGTGCCCGCCACGGGGAGCCCGCCACGGGGACGGTTCCCGCGTCTCATTTAGCGGGAGTGGTGACAGGGGACGGGAGCGACCAAGCCAGGTCGTGACACTTAGTGGGTGGGAATCCCACCGGCAAGGTTTAGCCAACGGGTTACACGCCGCGGGGACGGTTCCTATGGCAGGTCAAAAGGCAAGTGTTCCCAGGTTACTGCCACCTGGGAACACTTGGTTATAGGTGCTGTTATTGGTGCTTCTTTCATAATTACTTAATGTGAAAGACTACAGTAACATTGGCATCTACCTCAAGTTCACCGGGTTGGATCGGGTAGCTATTTTATAGAATTCGCCACTTTTTTCAGTTCTTCTAAAGAAATATTACTTGTAAGCCTCAACAGGTAATGCTGGCCTTCCTTCTCCGCAAAAAAGGATACCTCTTCAGTGTCGATGGCAGGTTCTTTATCTGCTGCCCGTGTGCCGTAACTATTCCTGGAGATCTCCAGGTTTATATAGGCGCCTGTTTGATGGTTGTGATAAGTATAGACGACTGATTCTTCAGACTCTTCCCCGGTTGGACTGCCCGATACAGAGGCACCTTCCTGGATAAAACCAGGGGGTAAATAGCCGGGTGTAAAATCAGGGATTGGTGAGAAGAGGGCTTTGGATCCTACATGATTCTCAAGTGTATGCTGCTTCTCAAGTGTATCCTGCTGGTCAGGGTAGCCGCTATCTGTCATGTTGTCATGTTGGATGTAAGGCTCTGGCGCACCCATTCTTTCCTGCTTTGAAATGGGGAAAAGGCCGGTGGAATACACCCCATAGACAACAAAGACTAACAGTGCTGCTGCGATGACCGGTGTGATCCAGGGCTTTTTCATGATATTGGTAGACCATGTTCGTGATTCTTGTTTGCGGCTTGTGGGGCTTGTGGATAGTTTGGCCATAACCCTTTTAGTGAACCCCGAGGTCAACTCCGGCACCGGGAAACCGCCGCGGATCACTTCCGCTTCCTGTTCTCTTGACTGAAGCAGTGCCCTACATTGGGAACACCGGCGTAGATGCTGTGTACAGCGTTCCCTTGTCAAAGGGTCAAGTTCTTGATCGATATAGAGATCCAGGAGCCCTTCTATTTCCCTGCAGGTGAGCATTTTTCCACCTCCTGGTTTTGCTCAAACATCTGGCGCAGCTTCTTGCGGGCGCGGCATAAACGGACTTCTATAGTATTGCGTTTTGTCTGCATTATGTAAGCTATTTCGTCATAGCTGAAATCCTTGTAATAGTGAAGAATAACCACAAGCTGGTCGAGAGGTTTTAGTTTTTTTTATGTAATCGGCAACCTCTTGTTTTATCTCATTTTCTTCCAACGATGCAACCGGGTCCACAGCATTTATGTCTGCGACTTGGAAGGAGACCTGCTCCCAGGGTAGAAATCGGCGTCTTTTAAGTTGGCGGAGTCTGCTCAGGGCCAGGTTGCCGGCGATCCGGCAGATCCAGGGTGCAAAGGGCCGCCCTTGATCAAACTTGTCAAGGTTATGGTAGCACTTAATAAAGCTCTCCTGAGCAATATCTTCGGCCTCTTCTTGATTTCTCAAAAGGCGGAAGACCACCCCGAAGACCGCCTGCTGGTAGCGAATCACAATCTCCTCAAAGGCATCCAGATCACCTGCCAGTGTTCGCTGCACCAGTTCCTGATCGGTTATCTCTTCCTTCACATATTTCGCCTCTTCCGGAATTGGCTCTATATTAACTACGCTGGAGCCTCACAGAACTTACATCTAATTTGTTTATTTAAGTCACCCCTGTTGGGGGCAGGCTGGAATCGCCTGATTATTCAGGTATTTCCAGGTGACTGTCATCTACCGATTGATACTAAGTGACTGTTACCCCTTAAAGGGGTCAATGTTAATTATTCCCCTTTGTTTCCGATAACACCTGCAACAGTTCTTCTCCGGGGCAGGCTTGCTTTGTTGTTTTTATTGAGATGGCTGGAAAGAGATTACCTGATAAGTGGATCAGAAAAACCGTCCCCGTGATCCAAAAAAAACAGCGGAATAATCCGCTGTGAAAAAAAGGGGAATGAATTGTATGATGCCTTATCGGTTAACCGCTTGTACTGAAGGCCTCCTTAAACAGCTGCTTTGTATAAAGGTGCTCCGGCTTTTCAAAGATATCGCTGGAACTGCCCTTTTCCACGATCTCACCTTCATGCATTACATAAACCTTATCGGAAACCTTGCGAGCCAGGTGCAGTTCGTGGGTGATGTAGAGCATGGCAAAGCCGAACTTGTTTTGGAGTCCTTTCAATTCACGCAGGATATTAGCCTGATTGGAGGGGTCGAGCATAGAGGTGATTTCATCGGCGATTACCAAATTTGGTTTGGTGACCAGGGCTCTGGCAATGGCCACCCGCTGCCTCTGGCCGCCGCTCAAGCTGTAGCAGTAGCGCTGTAAAAAATCCAGGGTCATGGGAAGTCGTACTGCCTGCAGTGCTCTGCATGCTGCCTCATTCCGCTCCTCTGTGCTTTTCCATTTTATGATATCCAGGGGTTCTTTGACCACATCCAGTACCTGCATTCTGTGGCTGGTGGCTGAAAAGGGATCCTGAAAGATGATCTGCATACCCCCGATCATCCTGGTGGCCCAGTGGTTTTCCACCTTTTTCCCCCGAAAAAAAACACTGCCCTCATCAGCAGGGAGAACCCCTACCAGGGTATGAGCCAGGGTTGACTTGCCCGAACCAGACTCACCAACCAGGGCGACCACCTCACCGCTCCTGATCTCCAGGTCGGCACCCCTTACTGCTTCAATAACCTTTTGACCGACCCTGTAGCTTCTTTTTATGCCTTCTGCCTTGAGGAAGGTTTCAATCCCTCCCTTGTGGCAGGCCACCTGGCGCTCCAGTGCGACATAGCGCAGTTCCGGCCTGGATTCCTCACAGCTTTCCGATGACTGGCAGCAGCGGGGTTTAAAGGGGCAGCCCTGTGGCGGACTGCCTTCCCCCGGCGGTTCTCCGCTGATACCCCAGAGATCCTTGTATTTGAAGAACTGGGGTGAGGAATTAAGCAGCCCTCTGGTGTAACAGTGCATGGGGTTTTTCAGCACATCAGATGTTCTGCCGTACTCTACCACCTGTCCAGAGTACATGGTCATCACCAGGGAGGTGAGCTGGGAAACAAAAGCCACATCATGTGAGATCAAGATCATAGCAAAGCCCAACTGTTTTTGCAGGTTTTGCAAAAGTTGAAAAATCTCATTTTTGCTGGCTGCATCCAAAGCTGTAGTGGGTTCATCGACGATCAATAACTCAGGTTCACAGATCAGAGCCATGGCCAGCAGCACGCGTTGCCTCATTCCACCGGAGAGTTGGTGGGGGTAAGCGGTTCGCCAGTCGGGGTCCAGGCCGACCATATTTAAAACATTGATAATTCGTTGGTCGCTTTCTTCAGCTGTTAATTGTTCATGAGTCCAGATAGGTTCTCCGATCTGTTCGGCAATTGTAAGCACAGGATTGAGTACTTCAAGGGAGTTCTGAAAGACAAGAGCTATTTTATTCCAACGGCGTTTTCTGATTTCTTGTTCAGGCAAATCAAGTAGATTTACACCCTCAAAAAAAAATTTCCCCCTCAGTGCGCACATCTTTAAGCAGCCTCATAATGGATAAAGCCAGAGTAGATTTTCCACACCCCGATTCCCCGATTATCCCCAAACTCCTCCCCTTGTTTAACTTGTAGAGAGATATCGGAAACCGCTGTAACCGGTGGGTTTGCAGCCATGTAAGTAACTGACAGGTTTCTAATGTGAAGCAAGGGTTTTTCCGCACTCATCATAGATCTCCTCTTAAGCTTTTTTTAAGATTTTCCTAGGCGGGGGTCAGCAAGGCGCTCCAGATCGCGGCTGATAAAAGCCAGGGAAACAACCATTAAAGTCAAGAACAGCCAGGGGAAAAACAGCCACCACTTCCAGAAGTCGGTGTAATATATCCCCCTGAAACTGGTAGCGTGGTGGATGATCAATCCCCAGCTTTTTGAAGTGGGATCCCCTAATCCCAAAAAGGAAAGCCCGGCTTCGGCAACGATCGCCCTCCCGGTGAGCCTGATCATATTGACTGCCAGCAGGGGAAACACCTCCGGGAGAAAATGTTTCCATAAAAGATACCAGGGACTGGCACCGTAAATTTCCGCTGCTTTGATATAGCTTTGTTCTTTAAGCATCAGCACCTGTGACCTCACGATCCGCGCAGGAGAAACCCAGGAGAAGAGCGCCAGCACCATGATGATATTAAACAGGCTGGGTCCAAAAAATGCCGCCATTACAATCATCACCGGCAGGTCAGGCAGAACGATCATGATATCGACCAACCGCATCATCACCTTATCCACCCAACCACCGATGTATCCTGCAACTATTCCTGCTGTTCCTCCGACGAAACCGGCCAATAGAGCTGTGCTAATTCCTACCAGCAGGCTGACTCTTGCACCGTGGCAAATTTGTGCCCAGAGATCGACACCCAGTTCATCAGTACCCAAAAAGTGTGGCCATGACGGTGGTATGAGGGGTGGCCCTGAAGAAACACGATGCGGGTGGATAGAAATCCAGGGGGCCAGCAAGGCCATTAGAAAAATCAAACCTAACAGTGCAAGCCCTATTTTCCCGGAAGGGGAAAAACTATTTATCAAACCGGTAGTTTTCATTCGTGCCCTTTGAACCCAGGATGGGTTTTTATTGGTAATTACATCAAGCTTAGACAGGGAAACATCTTGTGCATCAAACTGAATGCTTTTCTTGCTCATTTTTGTGCCACCCCTAATTGGGCGACACGCGGGTCGAGTTTGCCGTATACCAGGTCTGCGGTGAAGTTAGCTATCAAAACAAAGATTGTTACTACAAGAAAAATGCCCTGGATCAACGGATAATCATGATACATTACCGACTGCCGCATGAGGAGTCCTAGACCAGGATAGGCAAAAACGTTTTCTACCAGGATGGCTCCTCCCACCATGCCGCCGATGCTTAAAAATATACGTGTCACAATGGGAAGCAGAGCATTCTTTAGAGCATGGCGGTAGATGATCCGCTTTTTTTGAAGCCCTTTTGCTTGAGCTGTGCGGATATAATCTTTCGCCAGTACAGTAGTCATGCTGTTTCTTGATAAAAGGTACATACCACCCAGACGAGCGATGACCAGAGCAGTGACGGGAAGGAATGCGTGGTGCAATATATCATATGCCTTGTCCCACCAGTGCCGGTAGTCGGCAAAATGAGTCATTGCGCCTGATAGGGGAAACAGTCCTAACCCCGCAGCCAAGGTAAAGAGCAGTACCAGGCCGAGTAAAAAGGCCGGGATTTCTGAGATGGTGATCATCAAAGTATATAGGGATTTATCTACCCATTTTTCCCGATACCATGCAGAAATACACCCCAGGGCTACCCCGATCAGTGTGCTGAAAAGCACCGCTGCGAGCACAAGAAAAATTGTCCAGACCAGCCGGTTTAGTATAATACTGCTCACAGGTGCATTATAGTAGAGGCTGAATCCCAGGTTTCCTCGGCAAAGCTCTGACAAGTAAGAAAAGTACTGGCTGACCACAGGTTTGTTTAACCCGTAAAATTCCAGGTAGTATTCCCTTTGTTCCTCAGAATAGGGGACCACCAGATCTCCTGTGTTTTCCCCAGAGAGAAAAAGAAAGGGGTCCCCGGGCATAGCCCGGGGCAGTAAAAAGTTGAGGGTGACAACGACCAATATTGTTAAAAGGTATTCACCCAGTTTAGCGCCCCTCAAACCTTTCAAAACAGATCAAACCCCCTCTGGATAAACAACTTACATTAACTTCTAACCATCTGTCTTAGTTTCTTTCCAAATAAGACAGCTTGCTGTGTTCTAAGGAGTGGTGGTCGAACATGAACATCCAGCCATCATACTTTGCCGGTTTGTATACGGTATAACCTGTAGTGTAGTAAATAGGGATTTCTGGGACATCTTCAGCCAGCAGCTCTTGTGCTTTGAAAATTTGCTTCTTCCGCTCATTTTCATCAATGGTTTCAAACTGTTTTTCTAAAAGCTCGCTTAGCTCGGGGTTGCTGTATCCCTTAAACCTCATCAGGTTAGGTGAGATACCTCCACCGGCCTTTTTTTCAGAGCTGAAGCGTTCACGTAAATAATCGGCGTCATTACCCCAACCCCCGTGTCCCGTGATCGCTAGCTGGTACTTGTTATCCTGGACCCGGGCATCCCTGGTTTTTCCGTCAACACTCTGCACGGTGACTTCGATACCCACCTTACCCAAGTGTTCCTTGATTATTTCTGCTAACCTCACTTCACCGCCCACGAGCAGGTTAAAGGAAAGCTTCTCACCTTTGCTATTGACGCGTACTCCATTTTCCAATTTGTCATAGCCCAATTTTACCAGCAGTTCTTCGGCTTGTTTGGGATTATGGTCGTACTGTTTAGCCTTGGAATTATACATGACATGGTCCGGGGGTAGGATACCGGCACATCCTGGTACACCTGCACCACGCTGCACTTTATCGATCATGTTTTGTTTATCCATGGCATAGCAAAAAGCTTGCCGCAGTTCTTTTTCTTGGAAAACCGCAGTTTCACCCATGTTGAATAACATGCGGTATCCCCAAAATGCCGGGGCTTTGACGATTTTGCAATCGGGATCCTTTTCAAAACGCTGCAGTACATCGGGAGTAACCCCGGTCATATCTACTTCTCCTTGCTCAAAAGCCAGGATTCCCTCGCTGACCGGTATGAACTCGATTACTTTGACCCTCTGCTTGGGCCCCAGTAGTCTTTGAATGCCTCCAGGCGGTAGGTTCCATGTTCTTTGCTGTAGTCTGTAAGCACGTAGGGGCCACAGCCGATCACAGCTTCCTTATCTAGGAATTCCTTTGGGTTGTCTACCTTTTCCCAAATATGCTTGGGAATAATCCGTGATGTTCCGAGATTGCTGAGCATGACAGCACTGGGCTTCTTCACAGTAACCATAACCTGCCGGTCCCCAACTTCCTCTACTTTCTCTATGTCTTTTTCGGAAATTGTGGAGGAAACCATCGGGTGTTTAATGGCATATTCAAAGGAAAATTTTACATCCTCAGCAGTTAATGGTTCACCATCATGCCATTTCACACCGTCTCTGATTGTAAACAGATACTGTTTTCCGTTCTCTTTGATCTCGTATTTTTCAGCAAGCCAGTTAATATAACCTTTTTCATCCCTTTCCAACAGGCTGTCAAAAATCAAGCGCATTTTAAAGATCCCCGGCCCCCTTGGGTAATGTGCATAGGGGGTCAGATAACCATAGTCCCCACCCGCCAGTTTAATCACATCAGCGGTTTTCTTTCCCTCGGTCTTACTGGTTTCTTTTGCCTTATCGCTCTTGCAGCCGTAAAGAAGGCCGCAGGAGAAAGTCAGCAAGACTAGCAGTGAAATGACCAAAGTGAGTGATCGTTTTTTTGGCATTATGCCACCTCCTATAATTACTAATTAGCTGGCAGATAATCCGCCACATCATCATTACCTCATTACGGTATTATTAATCCGCTACATCATCATTAATCCGCCACACCATCATTCCCGAGCAGCCGTTGACCTCCTGGCGAAAGATACCGTTTTCGGCATGCTTTAACACATAGTCTTCTATTTCTTTTTTGGCCCCGGCAGATATATCCATATAGCTTTCGAAAAATTTCAGGATGTTTTCTGTTGCCTCCTCTATCGTGTGTTCGTGTTGCCATTGCTGCTTAGTAAATCGCAAATTGGGCCGGTAGCCCATGGAATATAGCAGTCCAAAGGGATAAATTACATCACTGGGGCTGTCCCCCATATCCTCATTGTAAAATAGCTGCCAGAGTTCACGGTAGGCCTCGCCCCAGCGGCGCCCGGAAAAACCGCTTAGATAACAGTAACCCCTTGAGGCCTTGATCATTTTATCCAGTGTTTCCGGGTCCTGTACCCCGGGTGTCATCGATGCGAAAACCAAATCAAACTGTCCGAAACCCTCTTTTTCAACATCAACATCCTGCCAGGTGCGCTGCATGATCTTGATGTTCTCCAGTTGCTCCGCAGCTGCCCTTTCCTGGAGGATTTTGACCATTTCTGATGCCGGCTCCAGGGCAGTGACCTGACTGGCGATACGGGCCATAGGGATGGCAAAATTGCCTGGTCCTGCCCCTATATCGAGTACCTTAAATCCTTCTTGAAGAGCGCCTTCTTGTTCTAGAAAATCGAGCACTCTTTGTCGCCTTTTCTGCCCCCCATCTTTTGTGGCAAATTTAGCAAACTCTTTGGCTCGGCGGTTCCACATTTCAATCATCTCTGTTTCTGTACGGCGGCGTCTCTTTCTCATCGGTGAGCGGTGCTGCGCCTCTTCCCAAAGATTGATCCAAAATTCAGAGCTTCCCGCAGGGAATAACTGCAAATCTATCTCCCTCCTCTTTACATAACAGTGAACTGGATCTAATCACCACCTCCAATTGAAAAGGAAAAAGCCATGAAACCTAATCCTTACCTTCAGGTGGGAAAAGGGACTTCATGGCCCTGTTAAAGGTCATATATGGTTTTTGCTTTTCCTTTCAGATGTACTGCTTTTTCAGCCAGTTAAAATCAACTCAGTAAAAAGGAACCTTCATGGTTCAGCATAATTATTTCGACATTAACACCTAATCTCCTGCTGCACCAATAGACATGAGAATATTTCTCATCTATTAGTAAAGAGGGTTCAGACTTAAATTATTCCCTTTTGTTCCCTTAACATCAGCAAAAACCCGCAAAAAAATCAAGAAAACCGTACCAGTTTGGTGGTTGGTGGTAGGTGGTTAGTCGTTGGAAAAAGTGATTGCTCTGCAGGCTGAAAATGGATCAGAAGAATGGATCAGAAGAACCGTCCCCCTGATCCACTGATCCATTATCCTGTTTCTATATCCAGGATGCGCCCTGTAGGGACATCTACTTTTGGGAGGGTGATTTCCAGGACACCGTTTTTAAATTTGGCTGTTGCTTCTTCTGGTTTGATCTGGGTGGGAAGGGGAATGGAGCGGGAGAATGTTCCGAAGCTGCGCTCTTTGACTTGAAAATCCCCTTCTGTGGTGTCCTTTTCCTCCTGAACTTTTCCACTTAGCTGGATAGTATTCTCCTGTACTGTGATTTTGACATTTTCAGGTGTGTAACCTGGTAGATCCGCCATGATCACATATTCTGCACCATTGTCAAGCAGGTCGATGGAGGGTTTCCACTCTCCCCAGCCTGAGATTGCAGGCAGCCGTCGTGTTAAGAGATCATCAAAAAAGCTGTTGATGGTTTCCCGCATGGGATTCATTTCCCTCCAGTAGTCTCGCCGCATGAGTGACATTGTACCATCCCTTTTTATGATTGTACTTATCTGCACTTATACAAATTATTGCCTAATTCAAGCCTTTTCATCAATAAATCCGGTGGCATTATATGTTAACAGTGGCAGAGGCTTTCAGGGGCAAGCAGGACACTCAACTTTGCCAAAATCTTCTGTTAACAGTGCCAGACAACCAGTGGTTGTATTATAATGATGTTGTTTGATGTTGTTGATAAAAAGAGGGTGAGACAGAGTGCGCCTTTTGGTAATCGCACTTATTATACTTCTGGGTTCTCTGTTTGGGATTATGCACTTTACGGAAGGTGCGCGGCTGTTGGCTACACTGCAGGCCGGTCTTTGGTATTGGGTTGTGGCAGCTGTTGTGGCACAGGTCCTGGTAATTGTTAACCGCGCCGGCGTGTATCATGCCCTTTATCGGTTTTTTGATGTGCCTGAAAGATTTAAAAGGCTGATTACTCTGGTTTTGGCGACATCTTTTGTGGGAATCATCGCCCCTGGGGGGATGCTTACCGGAACAGCGGTGATTATCCATGATGCTGTGCGCAAGGGAATATCTTTCGCCAGAGCGATTATGATCAATTATGTCTTTTTTATGCTTACCTATTTCGCTTTCTCCCTGGTGCTGGTTGTAGGGCTTGGTTATCTTCTGTGGTGTGGTAATCTAACTGTTTATAGTATCATTGCAGCACTGCTTCTGTTGGCCTTGATCAGTTTACAGGTAGGGCTGATTATCCTCGCTTTGCGCCGCCCGGAAATGCCACCGAAGATTGCGGCGAGCATCAGCAGGTGGCTTCAGCCCAAAGTGAAAAAATACTTTAAAAAAGAAATCGACCAGGAAAAGGCTGTATCCTTCGCCAAAGGTCTTGTGGAGAGTGTGCGCCTTGTGGCACAGTATCCCCGTGGCCTCAGCAGGGCGGTGGGGCATGCCCTTTGTATTGAGTTGTGTAATATTGCTACCCTCTGGTCGATATTTCAAGCATTTCACTATACACTCCCCCTGGGAAGGCTGCTTGCGGGTTACAGTGTCGGCATTCTTTTTGTAATCATATCGATCACCCCCTCTGGCATCGGGGTGGTGGAACCGGTGATGACCGCCGCTTTTGTCTCCCTGGGAGTGCCGCTGGAAACCGCTGCCCTGGGGATCTTCGTCTATCGAGGAATCAGCGTTTGGCTTCCCTTTATGATGGGTTTTGTGGGGCTCAGGTTGGTTAACAAAGAATGAGAGACTCCAGGTTCCAAATTCCAAGTTCCATAGAATACTGTGCTGTATCACCGGCCCGCCATTGCTGCAGATAGTAAGAAAGAAATAATATGGCGGGGGTGAATGACAGTTTCTGGTTGTACGGCTCCAGGGAAAGGCGAGAGAAGTGTAAAATACGAGATCGATATAGGCTTACAAAGGAAATACAGGGAAACATTGGTATGCCCGTATAGAAGGCTGTTTATAGGGAAGAGAACATGATCAGACTGCTTGACAATTATCGCAATTTATGAAAATCTATATCATAACAACTACATATCTGACACCTCGGGGCAGACACAAAGACGCGAATAATTGGGATGCGAACCAGTACATTTGTACTGGTTTTTTTCATCATATCAAATCTATAGGGGGGTAGTGCTGTGTTTTTGTAGGATCATTACCCGGATGATGCAGGATTTTTGTATCTGTAAGTCGTGCGCTGAATTGAAAGGGAAACGAATTCTTATCAGTAAGGGGGTGCCCAACCTTGATTATTACGGAAGTATCTTACAGTGAACCGGTTAGGGTTTTCGAATCTTTTCGGGAACGGCCGTACAGTTTCTTTCTGGACAGTGGGATGGATTCCGAGCGTCTGGGACGCTATTCACTGATGGGAAGTGATCCCTTTCTTGTTTTTAGATGCAAGGGAGGGGAAATGGCAGTTTTTGAAGGCGGCAGTTGGAGGGAACAGAAAGGCGATCCCTTCCGGATATTGCGAGAACTTATGAAAAGATTCCACATCACAGGCGACCTCCGCATTCCTGTAGCTGCTGGGGCTTTTGGATACTTTGCTTATGACCTGGGCCGGCAGATTGAAAATCTTCCGCAGATGGCAGTGGATGACCTGGGGCTGCCTGACTGTTACCTGGGTTTTTATGACCGGTTGGTAATCTGGGACAACCGTCATAATAAGATGTTCCTAACCTCTACAGGGCTGCCGGAACAGGGAGAGAGGGCTTTCTTGCGGGCCAGGCAGCGTCTGGATGAATTGGAGAATATCGTGTATAGTGGAATAGACGGCTCTGGCAAGGGTATATCCGGAGAGGATGCATCTGGAAAATGTGTAGTCAGAGAACAGCCGAAGATCTACGGGCACTTTACTTATGATTCTTACTGTGCAGCTGTACAGAGGGTAAAGGATTATATCAGAGCAGGTGATATTTTAGTGGCCAATCTCACTCAGCGCTTTTCTTGCAGGCTGCAGGAAAAGCCCTGGCAGCTATTTTTGCGCCTGCGTGAGATCAATCCGGCTCCCTTTGCTGCCTACCTTCATTATCCGGAACTGGATATAGCCAGCGCGTCTCCTGAGCGTTTTATTAAAATAAATGACTGTTACATCGAAACCAGGCCGATCAAGGGGACACGGCCCAGAGGAAGGGATCCCCTGGAAGATATGCGGCTGCGTACAGAACTATTACAAAGTGATAAAGACCATGCCGAGCTGGCCATGATCACCAATCTAGTACACAGAGAACTGGAGAGGGTGTGCAGCCGCGGGAGTGTGGAAGTACCGGAGTTGTTCTGCCTGGAAGAGTACCCGACAGTTTTTCATCTGGTATCAACAGTGCGGGGAGAGCTGGCACAGGATAAGGATGTCATCGATCTATTGTTGGCTGCCTTTCCAGGGGGTTCAATTACAGGAACCCCAAAAATCCGCTCGATGGATGTTATTGAAGAATTGGAACCTGTGAAAAGGGGGATTTACACGGGTTCCATCGGCTACCTGGGCTTTGATGGGAATGTCGATTTAAGTATTGTGATCAGGACCTTTATTATTAAGGATGGAACCGCTTACTTCCAGGTGGGAGGGGGTATTACCGACGGTTCTGAGCCTGATGCAGAGTACTGGGAGACTATAGACAAGGCACGCGCCCTTCTGGATGCATTGGGCTGTGATGGAGAGGTGAAAGTATGTCAGGTATTGCCTGGGTAAACGGTAAGTTTGTCGAGCCTGCAAAGCCTTCGCTGGGTGTACAGGAAAGGGGTTTTCTCTATGGAGACGGGTTATTTGAAACAATGCGCCTGCGGAGTGGCCAACCCCTTTACTGGAAGGAGCACCTGGCACGGCTTCGTAACGGGTGTGCTGTATTGGGTATTTCCTTCCCTCATGAAGAGATATGCACTGGGGTTCGGGAGGTCTCTGCACTGCTGGAAACCGGTGTCCTGCGGCTGACAGTAACCAGGGGGGAATCTTCGGGTAGAGGGCTGCTTCCTCCGTGCGACAGCACAGCGACTGTTGTGGTAACCGGGTATACAGGGGAGCCATACCCTGAAGAATCTTATGAAAGGGGGTTCAAGGCCTGTCTGATCAGTTTTCCCCGCAGCCACCTTTCACCACTTGTACAGCTGAAATCTCTCAACTGTTTAGAAAATGTCCTGGGAAGGGTGGAAACTTCTATCGCAGGAGCAGATGAGGGCATTTTCTGCAACTACATGGGGGAGATCGCTGAGGGTACGACCAGCAATGTCTTTCTTGTTATTAATGGAAAACTGGTGACACCACATCCTGAATGTGGTCTGCTGCCTGGGATCATGCGCGCTCAGGTCCTGG
The DNA here is from genome assembly GCF_000946815.1 of Syntrophaceticus schinkii. Taxonomy (GTDB): domain Bacteria; phylum Bacillota; class DSM-12270; order Thermacetogeniales; family Thermacetogeniaceae; genus Syntrophaceticus; species Syntrophaceticus schinkii. The sequence continues at coordinate 19,530 of NZ_CDRZ01000252.1, forward strand.
CACTGGCTGAAAGCTTGGGGGTTACTGCTTTCCAGGGAAAGGTTTACCCACAGGATTTCCGCAGGGCGGAGGAATCCTTTTTGACGAACTCCCTGGCTGGGGGTGATGCCGTTGGTTTCATTCAATGGGAAGCCTGTAGGGAAAGGCGGCCCCGGTCCGTTATCACAGATGCTGCGCCAGGAGCTGCAAAAGATATAATATTATCCATGCTGGCAGGAAATTAATATCTATAAGAAGAAATTACCGAAAAGAGATCATAGAATTGTCGGGAACATCCGGCAATTGAAACCAGGTATAGCCATCCATCAAGTATGCGATTTCCTGCAAACAATAAACCCAAACAACCCACAAGGCAGTGAACTACGGACAGCAGCAGACCATATCAGGTTGTTTTTTGAGGGATGGGTTGCCTGAGCAGTGGGGAGTTGCACAACTTTGATCCTTTACACAGTACGGCATCTGCTGATTTTGCGCCTGCTGATGTGTTACCAATTCCAATCTGCAGCAGTGATACATAACCTGCTTTTTCTGGTGAGTGCTGCCAGCAGTGAGGAGCAGACTCTTGCATTTTACGATTTTGTAAGAAGGCGAACAGGTGCTTATAGCAGCAGTCTACAGCGGATCCTCGATGATTTGAAAACAGAGAAGCTTATTGAAGAAACGAAGAATTGTCTGCAGATAACTGATAAGGGCAGGTATATCTATACTCAATTTGGAGCATCCTTAAAGACTTTTTCATCCTTTTGGGATTTATGTTTTGGCCTTATGGAGCGCTACCAGGGGGATTCAGAACAGATTAAGCAGAGGGTTTTTCATGATATCACTTTTCGCAGAGCAAAGATCGGAGAGCGTATTTTCGATTACTGCAAGTTTTAACTTAAGAAGAGGAGGCGGCTGCTTTTGAGATCCAATGGGCGTATATTAGCGGTAGATATTGGAGCAGGAACCCAGGATATTCTCCTGTATGAGGATGGGATACCTGTAGAAAACTGTGTCAAGCTGGTGATCCCTTCTGCGACAAGCATGGTGGCCGGAAAGATCGCCAGGGCTACAGCTGCAGGTAAGGATATCTTTTTGGCCGGGCATCTGATGGGGGGCGGGTCATCTGTGAAAGCTATGAAAAACCACCTTGCTGCAGGTCTGCACGTTTATGCTACCTCCGCTGCTGCTAAAACAGTGAGGGATGATCCGCGTGAGGTGGAGTCGATGGGGGTGGAGATCGTAGATGGACTTCCCAATAATGACTGCGAGAAAATTGAGCTTCGTGACATGGATTTGGATAGGTTAGGTAAGGCATTATCTTTTTTTGATGTTTCTCTACCTGATGTGGTCGCAGTAGCAGTGCAGGACCATGGAGAAATCATCGGCAGGAGCAACCGGAAGTTCCGTTTTGAGCACTGGGAAAGATTCCTAAAAAGTGAGGGGCGCCTGAGTGACCTGATTTATAGAGATAATGTTCCTTCATATTTGACGAGGATGCTGGCAGTGCAGGAGGATGTCCCGGGGGCATTTGTGATGGACACAGGTGCAGCTGCAATAAGGGGTGCCCTGCTGGATCCTGTTGTGGGCAGCCGCCAGGAGGATGGTGTTTTGGTGGTCAATGTGGGTAACCAGCATACACTGGCAGCTCTTTTAAAGGGAGAGCGCGATCTGGGGGATCTTTGAACACCATACCGGTTCATTGACACGTGATAAACTCGATGATTACCTGCACCGCTTTGTACGGGGTGAGGTGACCAATGAAGAGGTCTACAATGATTGGGGGCACGGTTGTGCCATCCTTCCCGATGCCCCGCCAGCAGAGTGTTTTGATTTTATAGCCATTACAGGCCCCCAGCGCCACAAGGCAGAAGATTTAGGCTATTTCGCCGTCCCCTACGGTGACATGATGCTCAGCGGAAGCTTCGGCCTCGTAGCAGCAGTCAAGGAATACCAATAATTTTCCAACGACTTACGATTAACCACCAACCACTATTTGGAGGTGTTTCTTTTGAGCTCTGATACTTTATGGGATCTTCTTATCGTAGGATCAGGCCCTGCTGGGTTGGGGGCTGCGGTAAATGGCCGCATCAGGCAGAAAAGCGTCCTTATCCTGGGTTTGGAAGGGGGTTCGGAGCGGCTCATCAAGGCCCCTGAGATTAAAAATTACCTGGGGTTTCCGGAAATCTCCGGAAAAGAATTGATGAAGAAATTCCGTGACCATGCCGTAGGGATGGGCGCTGTGCTGGAGGCGGGACGAGTGGAAACTATCTATCCCGGGGACGGCTATTCAGGGGATGAATTTACAGTAATGACTCGCGACAACCGGCTTTACAGCTCGCGAGCGGTTATTTTAGCAACAGGAATCCAGCAGGCGCGACTTCTCTCTGGCGAAAAAGAACTGCTGGGGCGCGGCCTGGGATACTGTGCCACCTGTGATGGCCCTATCTATCGAGGGAAGGAAGTGGCTGTGATCGGGGAAACACCGGAGGCAGAAGAGGAAGTGAATTTCCTGGCAGAAATCTGCAGCAAGGTGCATTACTTCCCCTCCTACAGGGGAGAAATAAAGTTCGACTCAAAAGTAGAGGTGCACAAGATTAAACCCCTGGGCATATTGGGTGATCAGCGGGTGGAAGGGATAGCCCTGCCCGACGGAAAGCTCCCGGTAGCAGGGGTTTTTATCATCAGAGAAGTTGCCCCGACCGAGCAGTTAATCCCCGGGCTACAGATTACAGAAGGTTCCATCGTTGTCAACAGAATGATGGAGACAAACATTGCGGGGGTTTTTGCAGCAGGGGACTGCACAGGCAAGCCCTACCAGATCGGAAAGGCTGTTGGAGAGGGGCTTACCGCTGCTCTCAGCGCTGTACGCTATCTGGACAGAAAGGCTTAATAAGGGGGAAGTGCTACACCAATCACACCCTGGCTGTATATTTTTTTCTTCAATGATAATGTGGCTTCTTCCAGCAGGATTACATCTACCCGGAAAGGGCTGGCTATCTTTTCGGCAGCCGTAAAAATATCACCCACAACTTTTACCGTTGATGCTTTTTTTGATCCGGCGCTCCGCATGTCATTAACTGGTTATCAAGAATTAATAAAATAAATGAATAAAACCGAAAATATTTAAAACAAAACGCGAATATACCTCTAGATACCATTAATGGATGTAAAAAGGATGAAAAATAACAATAAAACCTTTGAAATGCCCTGCATCACAACAGTAAGCCCGGGGGCTGTCCCAGTAATCACCACACTCTGTCGCACAGCAAAGATCGGTGAAATGGTTAACCAGATGGTCCAATGGGATCAAGATAAATCCAAAATCTCACCGGGGTTGCTCATAGAAAGTTTGATCGTCTGCATCTTCTGCGGCCGTAAACCCCTCTGGAGAGTGGAAGAATTCTGGTCAAAGCTGGACATAAAACTACTCTTTGACGGTGTAGATGTCACTGTAGACCAGCTCAATGACGACGCCTACGGCCGTGCCCTGGATAAACTGTCCGAAATAGTTTATGGGAACCGACCAGGAAGAGGGGGACCCTTTGCTTCAATGGCAAATAACATCCATTAATGGCGAATTAATATAAATATAGCAGGACAAAGGAATTGTTTTGTTGAATTAAATACCAAAGATTAAAGGTTCAGCTATACCCGGCAGCGACAAACACGAATTGTACTCCTCTGAGGAAACCCTTAATAACAGTATTGATCCACCAATTGAAGAAAAGCTGCAGCTGGGGTCTGACCATCGAAGAGGGGATCAACATGAGACCGCTTAAAATTGCGGCAGCAGACGATGAGAGAGGGGTATTGTTGCTGCTCAAATCTATCCTCAGTAAAATGGATGGCATTCAACTGGTGGGAGTGTCGGAAAACGCAGCGACTGCTATCGAACTGGTCAAGAGTCAAAAACCGGATTTAGCCCTGCTGGATATTGAACTGCCTGACATGAAAGGCATCGAGTTGGCGGAAAAACTGCGCCTGATAAAACCCGATCTATATATCGATATTCATTACCGCTCATGAAGACTATTCTCTCGACGCCTTTCGAGTGTACGCCTATGACTATATCCTAAAGCCGATCGATCAGAGACGGGTAAAGACTACGGTTGCGCGCATCCGTCAGGCAATGCAAGTTTCGAATGAGGCTTTCGGCGGTTCTCCTTCCCGGACTCAGAACGCCAGGATAGCTGTAAATCAGGGTAACGAGATGATATTCGTAAGCTGCGATGATATTTATTATCTAGAAAAGCAGGGGCGCTTTGTCCAGATTCATACCAGGAATCAAAAGATAACAATCCGGGAAACCCTCAAGACTTTTGAAGAGCGGCTGAAAACAGGTTTTTTTTCGCTCACACAAGTCTTATCTGATCAACATCAGGCAGATTGATCGAGTGGTCAATTGCTCAAGATCTTCCTACTATGAGGTTTATTTTAAGAACTACGGTGAACAGGCTTTGCTTAGTCGTGATCGTCTTAATGATCTCAATGACCTTATGGATCAGTTTGCACGATGACCGCGGATCTTCTTTTTTTTCTGCATCTCCGTTTTGGGATATCTTTTCTTGTATTACATGCTGTTTTCCCTGGCGGGGAAAAAAGAACCCCCTTTCTTCCTCCTCTTGCTCTCTTTACTGACCTCGCTTTTTTTCTACGGCATCCGCCTCCTGCCTCTATATTTCGGAGTCCATTTCTTTTTACAGATGTGCTGCGCAACGTATTTGCCGTAGTACACCTATTTTTACTGGCTGTTCTGGCCTATCTTACCGGCAGGAGAGGTTGGCGGCTGCGAGCGGTCTGTCCTGGGGCGTATCATTTATCCTTGCCTTGCTGGCAGGGCTGTTTTTTCATATAACATGAAAGAAATCGTTTTCTCCCCTTTTAGCTGGGCGCTCTGCTGAGTGTAAAGCAGAGGGAGGCTGATGACCGCGGTATAGACTTTCACTGGCAGGTGGACATAGAAGCAGGCGTATGTCCGCTATCGCCGGAGGAGCTGACCCAGATAACAGGCAATCTATTGGACAACGCCCTGGAAGCAGCCATCCCTTCAGGGAGGGTAGATCTGTCGATAAAAACCAGCAAGCTAGGGTTGCAGATAAAGGCATCCAATACGTGTGTGCCCCTTCCGCCAAGCGATCAGAACAAAATATATGCCGCCGGCTACACTACAAAGAAGGAGCACAGCGGTCTGGGGTTATACATCATCAAGCAGATTGCAGACAGAAATGGCGGGCAGCTGGAGTTGAGAGAAGCGAAAGAATATTCAGGTGTGGAGTTTGTAATTCATATTCCCTGGAAGTGTTAATCCTAATCTGTAGATATAAAAGATATAACCAGCCCTCTTTTTTATAGGGGGCTGATTTCTTTATGCACAAAAATCGACGGTTAAGACACGAAAACTAACGGTTCATGACGCGATTTCGACGTGTTGCGCACGGCAAATTCATGTAGGAAGTAAATGGGTGTAAAAGTTGCTGGACAATCAACCAACTATGAATTAAGCTATAGCTCAGAAGTATATGTGGAGGGGATACTGATGAGCGAAAGCTTATATCAAGGGAAGTTTTTTGATTATTTTAGCGGATTGAACGATAGTAGAATGGAAGGGAAGATATGGCATCGATTAACCGATATCTTATTCATCGTGACCTGCGGAATTATTTGCGGCTACGATGAGTTTGAGCTTATCCATGTATGGGCTAAAGCACCGGATACGCAGAAATGGCTGAAGAAATATATTGCGTTGCCTAACGGAATTCCCTCATTGTCGACCCTTAAAAGAGGGTTTAGTGTGATTCGGCCCGAGGAGTTCTCAACGCGGTTCATCTCGTGG
>NZ_CDRZ01000253.1 GCF_000946815.1 Syntrophaceticus schinkii
GAGGAATAAATGTGTTGTTCGACCTTGGTGTTTTGCATGGAAGCACCCCAACAGCAATGAATTTCACCCCAATCAAATCGTCTCATCAATTCGATATCTCTCCAGTACGGCTTATTGTGCGAACCTCTCTCATTTAATACTATTCCGTACTTCGTGAGTTCATCTGTTTGTTGTAATAAGCGTATAATATTCAACGCATCACTATAAAACATAACAACATTTTTAGCTTTGATTGTTGGCCATGACAATAGTGCTTCTTGACGATGTTCTGGAAATTGTTTTAAACGATCAATGTCTTTACTCTTTTGCCATAATAGTTTTCTAACAATAAAGCAAGCTTTCTCAGTAAACTGTTCTCTTTGATTAGAAAATATTGTATAGTAACGCAAATCCCCATTCGATATATCAACCATGAATCTATAAATTGGCTCACAATAAACCTTATCCTCATATTCAGTTCTTTTAACATGAATATACGCTAATTGCTCACTACAAAAATTAACAATTGCTTGGTAAACGTACATTGGTATTTTGTATGGATAACACACTTCCTTTATGATTGAAGCATTACCATTCTCAATAAACCTTTTACTATTCATTTTTTTGTCTCTCTATCTACCAGTAGGTATTGTATCAACATATTCCGGAGTACCGCCACTTTTAGGAATTGAATAAACTTCACCTGTCTTTGGATTCCAATATAAATCAGCCTTACTCTTCCCAGTTTTATCCTTGATTGACTGAGTGTAACCTTCTCCACCTAGGTCTTTAATTTTGCTATCTGGAAGACAGCGGTACGGGTATCTTTATGCAAGTCCATACCGACATATATGTAATTTTCTCTTCTCTGCATATCATCCCTTCTTTTGTCCTGCCATCCACATAAAGCCCGAGTACCGGCAACCTCAGATGATAGCCTTCGTTCTCAGAACGGGCAAGGGCGCGACAGCCTATCTACCGCAAGGCTCACAGTTTCAAACAGGTTATTTGCTTTGGTGTGTGATGCTAACTCTGTCTGAAAACTATTGCAAGTCATTTCTGCGGTAAAGTGAAAAGCATCAAACCCCCTTATACCCCCCTCTGGCGCAAATTTTACCGCAGAAGAGATTTCCTGTACCCCATGGTTCACCATGAACCATGGGGTACAAGCCAGTTTACATGTTCGTTACTGGCAATTTACAGAAGCTGCTCGTTACATTTTCATAAATATACTCGTTATCCGGCGTTTAAAATACTTAGCGCCGTGAGCCACCGTGTGTCGCTGTGTAGCGTTTTAGTCACCACCATAATGTGTTTGCCCCTTCGGCAAAAATGAAACCGGATATGGCGACTTTCTGAGAAAAAACCTTTCTCTTCAAAATGCGCCACAAAATGTGTTTCGTCATCTCAATCACAGGATGAACCATGGGGTCGAAAACTGTGCAGGTTAAAGCGCCGGGGTCCACAGCGCCCCGGCACGGCTTACATCAGCCCGCATTGCGGGCTGAAAGCACATAGGTATCGGGGTCGGATTTGACGCAATGGGGTTTTAATCGGGGTCGTGCCCTGTGGACGCCGCATTTATCAAAGGTTACATAGGGGTCATTGCTGACCCCTATGTAAGTTAAAGGGCCCAATTTCCGGACAGTATCAAATGCTTAAGTGACATACAAATTAATACCCAAGTCTATTCCCAATTCTGCTATTCTTTTTAATAATTTATTATTTATACTGATGCCTGCTTGATCTTTAGTTGAGAAAAAATAGCCACAATAAAAATCCATCTTGAAGCCCTCGTTAGTTAGCTTCACTAACACATCTTTTTTAGACTCAATACGTTCTAAAATATTTATTATATGATCCTCAAGTCTGTTGTTTTTATCCAGTTTTGAATTTATACTCCATATTCCAATATTAAAAGGAGCGTAAGTTATTATTTTACCACTTTTAGACTCACCTGTTCTAGAATCTCCTTTTTTATGAGCTATGTCGGGTTCAAGCCCTAGCAATAACGTTATTTTAGGAGGTTCTAAATTATTTCCTATTATCCTGAATGAAACTGAAAAATAGTCATGAGGTTTCTGCTCTTGATTTTTCATATTCCTGACTCTCCTTGTTATCTAATACTTTTTGCTCCACCTTGAGTTAGACTCCCCAGCCATTCTTTACTTACTGGGTCAAACACATTACCTGTCATATTAAATACCACATTATCCGCTGGCCCTCTTCCAGCGGCTTGTTTAATTTCATGTAGCCTTTCGCTAGCAAGTTTAGGATCAATGCCGTGATACTTTTCAAGTTGGTTATATACAGTTTTTGGATCCTTAATAACTCTGGCGTTGCTTGGCAACTTAGGCACGTCAACTTTCCCCGCGCCCTTAGCAAACGTCGAGCTATCACGAGAACCTCCGCTTGAGTCTTTCGAAAATTGTTTATAAGCATCTTTTACATTGCTGTATCCAACACCGGCGTGTGTTGCACCGGCTGTACTTAACGCAAGACCGCCGGCAGACACTGCCAGGCCAGGTGCTACCAGGGCGCATCCAGATATTATAGCGCCGGCCCCACCTGCTGCAATAAGAGTTCCCCCTCCAAAAAGCTCTAGTAATCGCTGAAAACACTCGGTATTCCAAACAAACCGGAGTTGCTTATTTCCCAGAGAAATCCTGCAGTTAAAGGACCGATATCTTCGGCACATAATCCAAACGGGTCTGTATATAACACCGGATTGCTGTTCACATAGGCGTATCTGTTCAGGCTCTGCCCCTCGTCGATGCTCCCCAGCAGCACATCCAGGTTGATGAACCTCTTGATGTCTGGATTATAATACCGCGCCCGCAGGTAATACAAGCCGTTTTCATCGCTCATCACCCCGTACTTTCCATTGAAAAGGAAGGGGGTTTCGCTGCCCCAGTTGTAGTCTAGCAGTTCCCCGCAGGCGCTGTAGCTAGATTCGTCGATTATCTCGCCACCTATGTCGGTTAAAGCTACGGTGCTCCCCCGGTAGTCGTAATGGTAGACCCAATAGTCTCCATATATGTCTTCCGAACCGACCAGACCCTGCGCTCCGTATATATAGTAGGTATTGTCTCCTCTCTAGTCGGTACTCATAGCATCCGGCCTGTGGAGTCATAGACGTACTTCGTGGTCTGTCCATCTGATGTGAAGGCAATCCGGTTACTCTCCGCATCGTAGGTATAGGTGAGATCCTATGATTAATTGAAATATAAAAGCTGACACATTACCTCGGGATCAAACATGACCTCTATGATTTAATGCATACTCAATCTTCTTTTTTTCAGATTGAGATAAGTATTTCTCCGCAACAGCACCATACAACTCAACAAATCTTTTATAGTCCTTTTCCTTCCACGCAATAGCTGCTTTTGGTCTAATACTAGCCAAATTCATATTTGCAATATACTGGTTAAAATTTTTGGTAGTAAATTTATCCAATCTATTATAAAATAGTTCATCACCCAATATAGCATCTATTGCATATTTTGTTACCAACTCCGCCATAATAGGTATAAATTTTTTTATTCCCTCTGCATTACTTGTCTGGAAAGGAGTAAAAGATTCATTTGTTTCTAGTTCAATAATATCTTTTAATGAGTATTTAACCTCATCAGTCCTGCTATTGCCTATAAAACCAATTTCGAGACCTAACTCATATGACCCTCTACCATGATAAACATTCACAAAAACTACCCTTGATTCATATCTGACAAACGTAATATCGGTTTCTATACACTTAAAACCATAATCATTAATTAAGAATTTAAAATATTTTAAAACCTCATCTTTAAAACCAAGCTTATATCTATTTTTTCCTGCTTCGAATAGTACCAATAATAACACTACCTTCCTAATATCCAGGTGGGTACCAATAATGTGTAACGGGGTCATATTTCCAACCATGGTTTTCTAAAAGATTTCTTTCCATTCTCAAAAAACCAGTATTGTTTTCTAATTTGCCTGTTGCTGCATTTACAGAAGCATCTCTAATCGGAACACCTCTATTCATTTCTTGTCTCAAAACACTTGAATTCTGCTTCCAATTAGCCTTTGGGTCTCCTAAGTTTGGTAGTTTCTCAGCAATTGTATACTCTCCCTTTTTTATTGTACCGGACATTGTCAGATCATCCATTTTCCCAATAACAGCATTCCCCGTGCCCTTATTTAACTGCTTCCCGGCGCTCTTTGCGACCTTTATCACATCACTGGCATCATCTAGCCTACTTACGGCCTTTATCCCGTACTTTACTCCCTGGGAGAAGTAACCAACTCCAGGAATAGAGGCCAGACCGCTCCATCCGAAATTGGTCCAGTCTCCCTCTGCGGCATACCAGATGGCGTTTATTGCGTCAAACGCCATCCCACCTACCGGGATCATCCCCCCCACGTCGAAGGCCATATGCCCTGCTTCCCCCGACTCTACACATGTGCCGAAGGGGTCCACATAGCTGATGGGATTGCCGTTGACATAGGCGTATCTGTTCAGGCTCTGCCCCTCGTCGATGCTCCCCAGCAGCACATCCAGGTTGATGAACCTCTTGATGTCTGGATCATAATACCGCGCCCGCATGTAATACAAGCCGTTTTCTGTGTCGCCTCTCACTCCCAATGGTCGGGGGGAGTAAGATTTTTTTTTCTTTGCTTTTTATGACGTAAATGATGCATTCTGATTGGCATATGGATTAATTATTGACATGACAATCATCACGGGAGGGTAAATAGCGAGAAGGGAAACCCCTATGGCCAGCCCGCCGAGTTCCCCTTCCCCACAAAAACACTGAAATGATTATACTCGAAACTCCTTTAACTATCCAGTCTTATCTTGAATTAGGCAGCTACCCTTCCCCTTTTTAACCCTGATTTAACTCAGCCCGGGATCTTCGCTGCTGCCTTGGCCTTTTCCGGTTTCTTCTCCAGTTCCTTGGCAAATTCCTCATCCCGCATAGCATTCTGGTAACCAGGATCCTGGAATGAATATTTAAAGTTGGTGTGTTCATCATAACGGTTCTCTAACAGAGCAACAACATCCTCCACAAACACCAATTCTTCATCTGTGGGGATCACAAATACTTTGACCTTAGAGTCTGCTGCAGAAATATCGGACTCTGAGTTTCTGGTCATGGCCACCTTGTTCTTTTCAGGATCAATCTTGATTCCCATAAAATCCAAGCCATCCATTGACCGAGCCCTGATATCAGGAGCCATCTCACCCACACCCGCGGTCCAAACCACAGCATCGACACCACCCAGAGCAGCGGCATAGGCACCGATATATTTCTTGAGGCGGTAGCACTCCAATTCAAAGGCCAATTCCGCTCTCTTATCCCCGTCAGCCATAGCTTCCAGGACATCGCGGCGGTCTGTGAATTTACCGGTAATCCCCAGCAAACCGCTCTTCTTATTGATAATCGTCTCCATATCTTTCGGGGAGAGATTTAACTTCTGCATCATGTAGAAACCTACTGCGGCATCAAAATCCCCGGCACGGGTACCCATAACCAGACCCTCCTGAGGTGTGAAACCCATGCTGGTATCGTAGGAAATCCCTTTCTTAACCGCGTTGGCGCTGACACCATTACCCACATGGAGCAGGATCAGGTTAATATCAAATGGGTCTTTCCCGAGAAGAACAGCTGCCCTTTTGGCAACATAGAGGAGTGATGTCCCGTGGAAACCATAGCGGCGCACCTTATTCTTTTCGTACCAATCATAAGGCAGAGCATAGATAAACTGTGGCGGTTTCATGGTCTGGTGCCAGGCGGTATCCATCACTGCCATATGCGGCACATCAGGTAAAATACCCACAGCTGCCTCAATTCCCAGAATATTTGCGGGGTTGTGCAGAGGTGCCAGGTCCTGAATCTCTTTAAATGCCTTGATCACTTCATCATCGATAATTACAGACTTGGCAAACCTTTCTCCCCCATGAACGACCCTGTGGCCTACAGCATCGATCTCTTTAACATCTTTTAGAACCCCGTGTTCCGGATTTACCAGGAGTTCCAGAATCAACTCCACAGCCTCCCGGTGGGTGGGGCACTCCCTTTCTATTTTGACCTTATCACGCCCGGTAGCCTCATGCTCGCAAAAAGAACCCCCAATGGTCACCCGCTCTACGATTCCCTTGCACATGATGTTTTTGGCGTCCCAGTCATAGACCATGTATTTGGCAGAAGAACTCCCGCAGTTTAAGACGAGAATTTTCATATTTTTTTCCCCCTTCCCTTGATTTTAATCTCTTTTGCCGTAAGGCACCATTGCCTTAACAGCCACGATAGCAGCCACATTGACAATATCTTCGACCGAAGCACCGCGAGAAAGGTCATTGATCGGTTTATCCAAGCCCTGGAGCAGCGGCCCATAGGCCTCAGCCTTACCCAGGTACTGTGTAAGTTTGTAGTTAATATTTCCGCTGTCCAGGTCCGGGAAGATAAGGCAGTTGGCCCTTCCTGCCACAGCACTGCCAGGGGCCTTTTTCTTGCCAACTCGCTCTACAAGAGCACTGTCCCCTTGTAACTCACCGTCAATGGCTAGATCCGGCCTCTTTTCATTGGCAATCCTTGTTGCTTCAATTACCTTGTCAATACGCGGGTGTTTAGCACTGCCCTTTGTGGAATAAGAAAGCATAGCAGCATAAGCTTTCTTGGCATTGAAGATGTTTTCTATGGTTTCACATGTAGTAATAGCAATATCTGCAAGTTCTTCTGCAGTGGGGTCAGGATTTCCACCGGAGTCCGCATAAAGGAAGAATCCCTTTTCTTCATCGGGGGCAAGATCAGGATATTGACAATCCGGGACAATCATAGCAAAATATGCCGAGACAAGAGAAATTCCCGGTGCTGTTTTGACGATCTGAAAGGCAGGCCTTAAAACATCTGCTGTGGTATTCGAGGCTCCAGCCACCATGCCATCCGCATCATCAAGCTTAACCATCATAGTTCCGAAATAAAGAAAATTCTCCAGAGCTTTTTTGGCATCATCAAGTGAAGCAACCTTTCCCTTTCTGAGCTCAAAAAACTTCTCAGTATATTCATCGAGCTTGTCCGCCTTTAAGGGATCGATGATCTCAAGGTTGTCGATGTTTGCTCCGGCTTCTTTAGCCTTTTGATTTAGTTCGTCCTTGTCCCCCAAAAGGATCACTTTGCCGAGATCAACTTTATCGATTATCTCAGCAGCAACCAGTGTTCTTGCATCATCTGTTTCAGGCAAAACAATTCTTTTTTGGCCCTGGCGAGCCTTTGCCCAGACACCCTCCATAATTTGATTTTTTGGTGCCACAACAGCCATTCACTTTTCCCTCCCATAAATACTTTTTTTAATAGTAACGACCGATACCCCAACAAAAGAGGTACCGGATGCCCCCGCACAAAAAAAGCATTTCCCCTGATGTGCATATTATTCCATCGAAGCACTATTATTATTGTGCATCCCTTAATAATTTCTGTGGTACTGATTATTTAGCCTGTGATGCTATCTCTGGAAGGAATAAATAGTACCTGATGGGTGCGATCTCAGGGGATAATTTGATACTGAATCTCCTTATTAAGGTTATATTTTCTACACCCGGTTTGTATAATCCTTCCGGGACAAACTATTTTTCTGTAAAAAGGAGTATTTATCATGAGATGTAAGAATACTTTCTTTTCAAAGAACCGTAAAGCAGTAATTGCTCCCTGTTTTTTTACAGCACTCTGCCTTCTCTGTGCTCTGGGGATAATCTGCTATCCACAAGCATCTTTCCAGGCGGCACAACGGGGACTAGAAACCTGGTGGGAAATCGTGATCCCCAGCCTGCTACCCTTTTTTATTATTGCTGAACTGCTCATGAATCTTGGATTTGTGGCATTCCTGGGCGCTCTTCTTGAACCCGCGATGAGGCCTCTTTTCAACCTGCCTGGCTCCAGCGGTTTTATCATCGCTGTCAGTTACCTTTCCGGTTTTCCACTCTGTGCGATCCTGTCCAATAAACTCCGCCGTGCAGGTCTATGCACAAAAAATGAAGGAGAACGACTGCTTTCCTTTACCAGCAATGCCAGCCCACTGTTTATGCTGGGAGCTGTAAGCATCGGCATGTATGGAAACCCAGCCCTGGGTCCTTTGATCGCAGGCATCCATTATCTTTCCAACTTGATCTGCGGTCTGGTTCTTAAAACATTTTCACCCTCACAGGCATCTGCTGCTCTTAAAAAAAAGAGGGTTTTACGGGGCGCTCTGAAGGCTTTTGCGGCTTCATCCCAACTTAGAACAAAGGGTTTTGGGCAGTTGCTCGGTGAAACAGTACGCAACACAGGCTTAACACTGATAACCATTGGAGGTTTTATTACTTTTTTCTCAGTGTTAGTTGGTATTCTTCAGGAAGCAGGTATTTTCAATCTTTTACTGCAACTTTTCTATCCCTTAACCGTTTTTCTCAATATTGATACATCTCTGCTGCAGGGCATCTTCTATGGTTTCTTCGAAATCACTATTGGAATCAAGGAAGTAAGCAACAGTTCCTCGGATTTGCTTGCCCAACTGCTGGCAATCGAAGTTCTATTAGCCTGGAATGGACTGGCCATTCAGGCACAGGTAACAGGGATGATTATGGATAGCGATCTTATGGCAACCAAGTATTTTCTAACCAGGCTCCTGCAGATCCCTGTGGCAATACTGATCACTTTTTTAGTTTTTCTGCTGCCACTGGAGGAAATGCTTGCTGTGAAAGCCATCTCCGGGGCCAGCATTTCACCACTCCTCTGGGGAGGAGCAGTAGCCCTGTTGAGTATGATCATTTTCCTGGTGTTAAGTTTGGGGCACTGTTTACCCAAGATCCCTCGCAAGAAAATCATTATCATCCGCTAAATGCTATTTCATCTGATTCAGTTCATCTCTTGCCTGTCCAATTACTGTCAAGCTTTGACTGAGGTTGTTTTCCAGCCTGTTCAGAATATCATCAGCATAATCTGCTGCACCGCTTTTGATCTCCTGGGCCAGGCGCTTTGACTGGACAATGATCTCTTCTGCATTTTCTTTAGCCTGTCTAACAACTTCGCTTTCATCTGACAGGCGTTTGATTTCTTCTCTTGTATCCGAGATAATTCGCTCAGACTCCTGGTGAGCCTCCTGTATAAGGCGCTCCCTCTCCTTACTCAACCACTTGGCCTGGTGGATCTCTTCCGGAAGAAGAGTTCTGATCTTGTCAACATATTCCAACAAAGCCTCTTCATTGATCAGCACCTTTCCCAGCACCCTTTTGCTGTTATCAATCATGTCCTCCAATTCATCCAATACATTGAAGATATTTAAGTCCATTCTCCTCACACCTCAGGTTTTTTATTTGTGTATTTGGCACACAACTGCTTTGCCACCTCTTTGGATACAAAACCACTGATATCTCCGCCGAGACTGGCAATTTCCTTGACAATGCTTGAACTTAAAAATGAGTACATAGGTTGAGCCACAAAGAAGATTGTTTCCAGATTCGGATAAAGATTGCGGTTTGTCAGGGCCATCTGGAACTCATATTCAAAATCAGAAACAGCACGAAGTCCGCGCACAACAACTTGGGCGTGTTTTTCTTTTGCAAAATCAACTAACAATCCACGAAAAAAACTAAACTTCGACATTATCTAGATGATGGCATTCCCTGGCAATCATCTCTACCCGTTCTTCAATGGTGAACAGAGGGTCCTTTCCACTGTTAACACTGACTGCTACTATAACCCGGTCAAATATTTTGCTAGCTCGAGAGATAATATCCAAGTGACCGTGTGTAAAAGGGTCAAAACTACCTGGGTAGATCGCGATTCCCATTTCACCCCCACCCTTCCCAGTTATGAAAACAAACTTTCACTGTCAGCAAAAAAACATCAATATACTATCACCATACTTTTCTTGCCTTAAAGGATTTTTTTGAACCTTAATTTCTTCTTTTTTGGCACTGCGGGTAATAATCAAACCCCCTGGTACCAGAAGATCTAGCTCCCAGATTAAATCTAAAGTAGGTTCTATTAAACC
This sequence comes from Syntrophaceticus schinkii, assembly GCF_000946815.1. Lineage (GTDB taxonomy): Bacteria > Bacillota > DSM-12270 > Thermacetogeniales > Thermacetogeniaceae > Syntrophaceticus > Syntrophaceticus schinkii. The sequence continues at coordinate 9,994 of NZ_CDRZ01000253.1, forward strand.
CTTCCTGAAAGGGGGATCCACAAAGATTAGATCAAACCGGTATTCTTTTTGGCTTAGTAAATAAAGGCCTCTGATGATATCACAGATATATACTTCGGCTTGTTCTGTAAATCCTGTTATTGCAAGATTTTCCCTGATTAATTCAGCATTGAGGGGATCTCTTTCCACAAAGCAGGCCTTTAAAGCTCCCCTGCTCAATGCTTCAATCCCAATACTGCCGCTGCCGGCAAAGAGATCCAGAAAGAGACTCCCTGGCACCTGGTTCGTGAGTATATTAAATAATGCTTCTTTCACAAAATCTGTAGCCGGGCGAAGGTGTTTTACATTTCTGGTTTTTAAGCGTTTTCCCTTGGCAATTCCGCCGATAACACGCAGACGCGACATCTTCTCACCTGTAATCATTGACATGTAACAAAATTATACCCTTCCAGCCCATCTTTTACAATTAAAGATTCTAATAACATCAATCTGGCATAAAATACCTGCATAACAATGAATAAAAAGTTTATATTGGGCAAAAATAGAACTGGCTAAGGGTCTTCATGGGGAGAGCAGTCACAACATGAAGTCGCAGCTCACAAAGCAGCACAGATTATGGCATGCTCTCCACCCATGAGCTCTTCCTCCAGTTTCTCCTCTCCCACGCCATTGAGTTCGTTATACGTTCTCAATGGCGAGCAGATTGAGCCGTAAGTTATTAACATAGCTTACGGCTTTATTTTTTTTCCGACCTCCGACCTCCGACCTCCGGCTTCCGGCTTCCGGCTTCCGGCTTCCGGCTTCCGGCTTCCGGCTTCCGGCTTCCGGCTTCCGACTTCTATTTTATATAGAGCTCCCTGATTTTTATGAAATCTTGCCATACCGGTTTTTTCTTGCCGGCATCATGCAACAGTGCAGCCGGATGGTAGGTGGGAACAATCTGGATTCCGCCCTTTTCGAAAACCTTTCCCCTTACAGCACCCACTGCAGCCTCATTATGCACCAGGTATTGAGTTGCCAGCAACCCCAGGCAAACGATCATGCGCGGCTGAATGAGCTCAATTTGCCGGGCTAAATACACAAAACAGCAGTCTGCCTCTTCTCTGATGGGAGTACGGTTTCCTGGAGGGCGGCATTTGACGACATTGGTAATATAGAGATCCTCTCGCCGGAAGCCGCTGGCGATAAGAATCTTGTTGAGGAGCTTCCCCGCATTCCCCACAAAAGGGCGTCCCTGCCTTTCCTCTTCGCCTCCCGGGGCTTCCCCGACCAACATCAATCTAGCTGCTGGGCTGCCTTCACCAAAAACCACACCGGAAGTAGTGCTCCGCAGTTTACAGCGCCGACACTGAACACAATAGTCAGCTAATTGATCGAGGTTTCTTAAGCGATCCAGATGGATCAGCCATTCCATAAAAACTTCACCTCCAGTAAACATTCGACAATTTTATTTAAAAACCATTTTTTTAACATTGTTTTTTGACTAAAGGTATAAATGTATAATAATTGGAGAACCCTAAGGGAAAGCATTCGGGTAACTAAAGGGGAATAAAATTGAACAGTTTTAATAGTTTACATTATCATCTGCATACTGATCTTGCTTTAGAGGCACGCGACCTGGTGCGCGGAGCAACCGGACGAGAGATATCCGGGGTAAGTGAAGAACAACAAACCTTTCCTCACTGTTCTGTAACTATCATTAAAATCATGGACGAAAATGCGGAAAAGGTTATGGGTAAACCCCGCGGTACATATATCACCATTGAGGCTCCTGAACTCAAGTTTAAATCTCCTGATGTTCAGCAAAGTGTGGCAGATGTTCTCGCCCAGCATCTTAAAAATCTATTACAACTTACCGGACAGGAGACAGTTCTGATTATCGGATTGGGCAACTGGCAGGCAACACCCGATGCTTTAGGACCCTCTGTTGTTCAAAACACCTTGATCACACGCCATCTCTTTCAGCACATGCCTGAGGCAGTGGAGAACTATCAATCAGTATGTGCCTTGGCCCCGGGTGTTCTGGGAATAACAGGCATCGAAACCGCAGAGATTATTCGGGGAGTTGTAGAGAAGGTTCAACCAAATGTAATTATTGCTATTGATGCCCTGGCAGCTGCAAATATATCCCGTTTAGGAACAACCATCCAAATTGGAGACAGTGGTATTACTCCCGGGTCCGGGGTAAGCAATAAAAGGGCTGAAATAAGTTACCAAACAATGGGAGTTCCTGTTATTGCCATTGGAGTGCCAACAGTGGTCAATGCAGCCCTTATTGCTAAAACCACGCTAGAAACATATTTTGCTAAGTTCTCACAGGGTAAGCAACATCCGGTTTATATCCAAGAAACTATAACTGATGTTTTTGAGCCTTTTCATGGCTCATTGATTGTAACCCCTCGCGAGATAGATGATCTTATTCAAAATGCAGGACGAACAATCAACACGGGAATCACCATGGCTATACATCAGAAAGTACCTCAGGAGGAATTACAGGCACTGATTTAAAAAAATATCAGGCGGATATTTTATCATCCGCCTGACAACAGATTTTTCATTTTTCTTTTTGAACTTTTTTTATTGGATTGTGGTCTGGGGCTGCTGCTGGCCGGCAAGACCCTGCTGATACTGCTGAATCATCCGCCTGACCATAGCCGCCCCCGACCGCTCCACAATCCCTGGAAGAAATGTGTCCCCAATAATCACCCTGAATCTGGTTAGTTATACCTACTTCATTGGCCATTTCATATTTGAACTGGTACATTGCCTTATTAGCTTCCGGAACGAGCAGTGTGTTCCTCTTTTGTCCCTGTCCCATATAAATCCCTCCTTTTAGTTATTATTGAATAGTTCCGGTCGTTTGATTCGTAGCTGCAATGGTCTGGGAAGGGCTTCCCTGCTGCGCGATTTGCTGTTCAACCGTTTGAATCATCTGTCGAACCATACCGCCACCTACTGCACCACAGTCTCTGGATGATACGTGTCCCCAATAATCACCCTGAATCTGATTTTCGACACCAACCTCCCGGGCCAATTCGTATTTGAACTGGTACATCGCCTGACTGGCTTCGGGAACGAGAAGTTTGTTTCGTTTTTGGCCAGAACCCATCTTTATCCCTCCTTTCTTGTGATGTTAGTATTTACGATTTAAAGTTTTTTATCCTAGAAGTATTTCCCGAAACACATCTGTTTTATACAGGTATTATGGCTATTTTCTATTATTAGTTTGATCAAAAAACATTTCTCGCATACAAGTAAGATCAAACCAAAAAAACCTCAGTCATCCCTCACTGAAGTTTTTTTTCTTATTTATCGATTTTTTGTTTTTAATTTTTAAATTTATATTTTTAAACCGTAAACCAGAGAAGGAAAACGAAAATAGATCTCTTCCCATAACTCTTCCCCAGGCGATTTTAAATTTTTAACAATATTTTTTATTTTTAAAAATTGTGAAGTGTCTCTAAAGACATCAACAACACGGAAATCAGAATAACCATGCTGCCTTTTTCCTAACAGCTCACCTGGTCCTCTTAAGGCGAGGTCCTTTTCAGCAACCTGAAAGCCATCATGGTTTTGGACAAGTATTTTGATGCGTTCCCTTGCTTCTTCTGTCTGGGGATTACCGATTAAAACACAGAAACTCTCCTGGCTTCCCCTTCCCACACGCCCCCTTAATTGGTGAAGCTGGGCCAGACCAAAGCGCTCCACTCCCTCGATAACAATAATACTTGCATTGGAGACATCGATCCCCACCTCAATAACAGAAGTGGCTACTAAAAGATCAACATCCCCTCTCCTAAAGGCATTCATTACTCCTTCTTTTTCCTGGAGCTTCAGCCTTCCATGGATCAGCGCAACATTAAAATCTGAAAATTCCCTTTTAAGCTCCTGAAAACGCAGCACTGCTGCCTCTACATCCAGGTGATCTGATTCCTCGATCAGCGGGCAAACCACATATGCCTGGCGGCCGGCTTCTAATTCTTTTCTGACAAAGCGGTAAACCCTGTTCTTTTCCGAAGAGGGCATAAAATAGCTTTTTACTCTTTTTCTTCCAGGGGGTAGTTCATCGATCACCGATAGATCCAGGTCGCCATAGACCGTTAGAGTCAAGCTGCGTGGTATAGGAGTAGCTGTCATAATCAAAACATCCGGAGCAGCTGCTTTAGACAGCAAAATATCTCGCTGTTGGACGCCGAATCTGTGCTGCTCATCGATAATCACCAATCCGAGGTTAGCAAACACAACCTCCTCTTCAAGAAGGGCATGAGTACCGATCATAATATCTGTTGTGCCGCTTTTTAATAACTCCAGGCACTGTTCCCTTTCCTTTTTCCCCAGGGCGCCTGTAAGCAAATCTACACGTACCCCTAACTGTGATACGAGCCTGCTGATCCCTAAAAAGTGTTGTTCTGCAAGAACCTCAGTAGGAGCCATGAGAACACCCTGGTAACCCGCAGCAACAGTATGCAGAAGTGCGTAAAGAGCCACAACAGTTTTTCCACACCCTACATCCCCCTGCAGAAGGCGGTACATTCTGGTAGCACTCGAGAGATCCCTTTTAATTTCATTTCAGTGATTACACG
>NZ_CDRZ01000254.1 GCF_000946815.1 Syntrophaceticus schinkii
ACGAGTCGATGAAGGGAACGGGTTATTGAAGAGTTGCGGCGCAACCTTCCGCCCCGGAGTTTTCGAATAGTTCGATGATGGTTATCGTTTTCCATGCCCTTGAACTGAGGATCATATGAGGGAGATTGTCGAACTGATGCTAAAGACCATCGGCAAACGCATCGCAGACTTTGGGCTGCAGCTGGAGTTTACCCAGGAGGCCAAAGAACTTCTTGTCAAAGAAGGCTATGACCCCACCTTCGGCGCCCGTCCACTGCGGCGGGTGATCCAGCGGATGGTGGAGGATGAGCTCTCCGAAGAACTGCTGGCCGGTAGATTCAAGCACGGCGATGAGATTCTCGTGGATGCCGGAGAGGGTAAACTGACGTTCAAACACAGATAAGATGCACCGGGGACGGTTCCTGGCGCATTTCTGAGAAGATACACCGGAGAAGGCAGACTATGTGAATATTTGGGTGCCCGTCTGTTGTGGCGTGTGATTCAGCGGATGGTAGAGGATGGGCTCTCTGAAGAACTGCTGGCTGGCATGGTTCACAGGGATTGGTTTACAGGGGCGGTACTCTTGATCCAAGTTGTAAGGGGCGGTTACTGCTGTATCTAGGCTAGCCACGAGGTGGTGGAGTGAATCAAGGACGATTCTCTTGAACCAATCCAGGCTGGACACGAACCAGCGGATGGAGTGCTGAACCACATTGATAGAGTTTCCTGTTGGTTGCCCTATCACTCCAGCGTTTGACTCAGCTTTAACATGAAAAGATGTTTGTTTCCTGAAAGGGGAGCAGGCATCTTTTTTTATGGATTGTTTAAGTTTGAACGCCGGGACGTTGTTGGCTTTGCAGTCATAGAATATTGAAGTGACTCTCCTGCAGTGGTGTTTGGGTGCAGTGGGGACTGTTCAAAAGCCTTAAAAATTCTTGAGAATGTTTATTTGAAGTGGGAACGGTTACTGCTGCATTTAGTTGGGCTAAACACCCTGGGAAAAAAATACCAGCACTGCGCAGGGGAAAAACCAAACTGGAGTGATGAAAATGGTACAAATAAAACCTCCCTGCTCTTCCGGCCGCTACTGGCGGGTGGAAGCAGGTGATACCCTGTACACCATTGCCACGGCTGTGGGGACATCAGTAAATGAACTGTTGCTTATAAATCCCGGTGTAGATCCCTTTAACCTGCAGATCGGCCAGTTTCTGTGCCTGCCAGAGGAATTTCCCCCTTGTCCCTCAGGGGTGTTTTGGGTGGTGGCTCCGGGGGACACCCTCTATCAGATTTCCCAGGCGACCGGGATTAGCGTGGATGCGCTGCTTGCAGCAAATCCAGGGATCGATCCGGGTAACCTTCAGGTGGGGCAGAAGATCTGTTTGCCTTAAACGGGGTCAGGCTTGAGTAATTTACTTATTATGAAAATAGAGGTCGGAAGCCGGATGCCGGAGGTCGGAAAAAAGATGGTACCGCCTGGGCGACAGGGACTGCTGCCTTAATTTAGTTGTTAGTGGTTGGTAGTTAGTCTTTGGAATGGCCGGTGCCCCAGGCAAACGGGCTTTCCGAGGAGCTGTCCTTTGATCGTGTTTGTCTGAACCCGGCTTAAGCGTTGTGACAGAAGGGGCGGGCAGGTTCTATGGATAGAGAAGAGATCTCTGATGCACTGGGGGTGGTTCCCCAGTGCATGAATTGTAATTTCGCCTCGTTAGACAAGGCTTTCTGACTGGCATACGGCTCAGCAAGCAAGGAAATCGAAGTAACCGCCACGAAATAACTGTTTTGAGTGGTATCCTATTACATCGATGTGAATTTCGGCAATATTTTTGGCAACGAACCGGAGACTATGGAACTGCTCAATGTTTCGGGGCATTGGGGAATGGTCAAGCTATCACTCCGCGTGCAAGGGGGGACTGTCTTTGGTGTACGCGTACAAGTATGATCTGGTATGGGTGATGGCTTCGTTAGCTGCCTTTCCCGACGAACGTAGGTCGGAAGGAGCGGTGGTCTTAAGGAGGGCGGAGATGAAAATTGTAGAGTGTGTGCCTAATTTCAGCGAAGGGCGCCGGATGGATGTGGTGGAGAGAATCCTGGATGCCATACGGAGTTTAGAGGGTGTCAAGATCCTGGATTCGTCATCAGATGCCAGTCACAACCGCACAGTGGTGACCTTTGTGGGGGAACCCCAGGGGGTGAAGGAAGCCGCTTTCCGTGCAGCCCAGATGGCGGCGGAGCTGATCGATATGGAAAACCATCATGGTGAGCACCCCCGCATCGGCGCCACTGATGTGATTCCCTTTACTCCCATCAGCGATGTGACCATGGATGAGTGTGTAGAGATGGCTCGGGAGCTGGGTCAGGAGATTGGGGGAAAACTGTCTATTCCGGTTTTTCTCTATGAAGAGGCAGCAGTAAAACCCGAGCGCAAGAACCTGGCCAAGGTGCGCCGGGGTGAATATGAAGGCCTGAAAGAGGTGATCAGCCAGCCGGAGAGGCATCCGGACTTTGGCCCTGCCCGGATGCACCCCACAGCAGGCGCGACAGCAGTGGGAGCGCGGCCTCCTTTGGTGGCCTATAACATCAACCTGAACACAAGTGATCTGGAGATTGCTAAGCTATTGCCAAAACCATCCGCGGAAGCAGCGGCGGTTATCCCAGCATCAAGGCAATGGGGGTTTTGATCGAGGAAACCGGCACAGCCCAGGTGACGATCAATGTCTGCAACTTCAGAGAGGTTTCCCTGGCCAGGGTTTTTGAAACCGTAATGAGTGAAGCTGAGCGATTCGGTGTGAGCATTGTTGGTAGCGAGATCGTAGGACTGGTACCCATGGAGGCCCTGCTGGAAGCAGCCGCTTTTTATCTGAGGTTCGACGGCTTTCAGCATGACCAGGTTCTGGAGGTCCGGTTATCGCAAGGGTGAGGCGGGATTCTTGCTGCGGTATTTATGTGTATCCGTGTCAGTTAACTCTCCAAATAGATTGGCAGGATGTGACGGCGTATTTTGGTCTTTGCTGATTTCGTTCTTTTTTAATGCATCTGACGTTCCTGCCGTTCCTGTGATCTAGAAATCCAGAAATGCGCCAGGAACCGTCCCCACTGCATTTCTGCCGTCCCTGTGATTCAGAAATGTGCCAGGAACCGTTCCCGGTGCATTCGATAAAAATTTTGAGAGGATTTTTTGTTCTGATAAAGAACTAATATACAAGGTCTGTAATCTGTAGTTCTCCAACATTACCCGTTTATAAAACCCATGATTAGCATTACTGAAAACGCAATCATGCTATAAAGGCAATAGTTATTGTGGATTGTTTATCGAATATTGGAGGCGATTTTTTGAACAGCGATATGACCATCGGGAAGTTGGCAGTTCTGCTTGCTGTTAGTTCCAACAATGAGGAGAACAAGATCTTTAAAAAGGGAGAAGAATTGGGGTACAAGTTGTTTAAAGGGCGGGCAGGCTCTATGGATGGCGAAAAGATCTTTGCAGCGGTGGAGACTGCAGCTAAAAGGAGAGGGATCATTCAGAACCAGTATCGGGAGGAACATACCCTTTATCACTCCATCCTGGATGCCTTTCACGGGGTATGCCGCGGGGAATTGGCACTGGGAAGTATTCTGCGCAGTGTGGGGTTAATTTTCAGTGTTGTCAGGGGGCCGCGCCTGGCCGGAGACTATTCTGACGGTGAGTGGCTGGCTGTTGCTCTTTACGGCACAATTGGTGCCCCGATCAAGGGTTTTGAACATGAAGTGATGGGGCTTGGTATTAACAACATCTAATAATATGCGGTCTACTATCATTGCAAACTATGTTTATCCTGAATTGCTGATTCTGTTTGGTCGATAGTCTAGTTCAACTATCTAGAAATGCGGAAAGACTAAGAACATTGGTTTAATAAATGCTTCTTTGCCAGGCTTGATACCACATTGAAACCGACAGTTTATATTGTTGCCCGTTATGTCTCTGTGACAAGGGGTAACAGAGGTTTGAAGTGTAACGGACAAGCACAGAATTATAAAATATAATTTGTTTAAAAAGGAGAAAGGTGAGCCCTAATTCGAGGGCTCTTTTTTTTTGCGTTTTGTGGAGCTGGGACAAAATATCTAAGTAATAACAATAAATTTAAGTGATTGTTAAGTGATTTAATTAATAGAAGCTTGCTTTGAAAAAATAATTTATTAAGACCGCAACTGTCAAATCCTTTGGCAATTATTTTGAGAGGTACTGTCTTCGCCAAACAAGAAGAAGTTGTCCGAAAAATTAGTATCTAAATAGAGAGAAAGGGGGATTCAGTTGCTGTAACATGCAGCCAGTATTAGGAAAACCGGGATCGCGGTAAGAGACTCCGAAGATGATATAGCAAAACAAGTCGGCTATTCTGATGGCAATTACTTCAGTCAAGTTTTTAAAAAAAGAGAAGGAGTTCAGCCAACACAATACAGTCGTTTCAATCCTGAGTAGTGATGATGTAGGAGACAACAACTGTTAGTGGATAGCTTATTATTTATCTGCGTAGGGGAAGCCAACATTGACATGAAAAGGATTCCGATATGTAGTAAGGGTTTTTGGGCACGGTTTTTGCATGTGATCAGTTAACTAATGACAACTTTTAACCATCAAGGAGGTCGGTAAAGTGCTTATTGTAGGAGAACTTATTAATACCAGTCGTAAAGCTATTAAAGAAGCCGTAGCTAACAGTGATGAAAACTACATCAGGGATATTGCCAAAAAACAGGCTGAAGCTGGAGCTCATTACATCGATGTCAACTGTGGTACTATGGTTGATAACGAACCGGAGGTTATGGGGTGGCTGGTTAAGCTTGTTAGAGATGTGGTAGATGTTCCCTTGTGTATTGACAGTCCTAGCCCGGTGGCCTTGGCAGCAGGATTAGAATTGGCAGCCAAGGGACAGCCGATGATTAATTCCATCACTGCAGAGAAAGAGCGCTACAGTGCCGTTCTACCGCTGGTTTTGAAATATAAGGCTAAAGTGGTGGCTCTCTGTATGGATGACACCGGAATGCCGGATACCGCGGAACAGCGCATTGACATTGTCAGGAAGCTGGTTGCGGATCTCACCGCAGCGGGTGTGCCTGAAGAAGATATCTACTTCGACCCCCTAGTTAAACCGGTAAGTACCGGTGACCAGGCGGGTATGGAGGTTTTGGAGACGCTTCGTTTTATCAAAGGTGAGTATCCAAAGGTTCATAATATCTGCGGCTTGAGCAATATAGGTTTTGGGTTGCCCAACCGCAAGGTGCTTAACCAAGTCTTTATGATCCAGACCATGACTGCTGGGATGGACTCCTACATTATGGATCCCCTGGATAAAACCATGATGGGCTTTCTCTATGCTTCCATGGCCTTGCTGGGGAAGGACCCTTACTGTGTTAATTACCTTAAGGTCCACCGCCAGGGGCTGTATCAGGGCTAAATAAGCAGTGATTAGGGCTTGTTCTACTTAGAGATATGAGACATTGGGGAGTAGAGGCGCATAATTCTTTTTGTCCTGCTCCCTTATTGTTTCGAGTCGCACTGAAGGCAGTTACCCTTGTACTTTTCAGGACGAACAATAGTTTGCTGGCTGGTCGCTGAAAAGGGATGGGGCGAAGGGTACTACACTCCGAACTGAAATGCTAGTGACGCAAAGAATATATGAATGCAAAGTAATTATGCGTAGCGTGGAGGGCGCTGGTTGCTGTTGGTTATTTTGCGACCCTTTACTGGATAAGAATCACAAAAGAGAAGAGGATGACTACCTTTCACCCGGAAAAAGTCCAAGGTTAATTAAAACAGGATGCTTATTCATGGATATAAACTTCGTGAGGATTTGCCAATTTATTTCCAGAGAACTGTTTGTGAAAGTTGGGAGCAGGAAGGCAAAAAGGGTCTCAAGGAACCACTTTTAAGTTTTACTTGCAAAAGGATTTTTGATTTAGTATACTATAAATGCGAAGGCTCATAGTTATGAGATATAAGGGAGTAGACGCAACTGTATTGATGCGTGTATCTCCCTTTTGTTTTTTTAATGAACAGACAATAAAGTAAATCTAGCCCGATTCACTACTCACAGATATGAGCTATGAGGGAGTAGAGGCACACATATGTGCCTTCTGCTCCCTTTGTTTTTGAACCATATTCTTAGGAGGTTTTGTAGCAATGATTGAAATGGAGACAGCTATCAAACACACAATATTTATAGATGGCGAGCACCTGACATTGGAACAGGTCCTTTTGGTCGCCAGAAATAAGGCTGTTGTAAAACTGCATGTGTCAGGGAAAGAAAAGCTGCTCAGATCCAGGAAAATCGTGGAAAGAATTATATCCAGTGGAGAGGTTGCTTACGGCATTACCACTGGTTTTGGTAAGTTCAGCGATGTTTCCATTTCTAAAGAAGACTGCGATACTTTACAAAAAAATATTATCATGAGTCATTCCTGCGGCATAGGGGAACCCCTCCCCCAGGAGGCTGTTCGTGCGATGATGCTGCTTCGTGCCAACTCACTGGTCAAGGGTTACTCAGGTGTCCGGCTTGAGCTTGTGGAACTGCTGTTAAATATGCTGAACAGCGGTATTCACCCGCTGGTTCCCTGTAAGGGGTCAGTCGGTGCCAGCGGTGATTTGATTCCTCTATCACACATTGCTCTTGCATGATCGGGCTGGGAGAGGTGGAGTACAGCGGCAAGAAGATGTCTTCTAAAGATGCTCTGCAGCTTGCTGGGCTGCGCCCAATCTCCCTCACTGCCAAGGAGGGGTTGGCTCTAATTAATGGCACACAGTACATGAGTGCCCTGGGGTGTCTGGCGGTATCTGATGCCCTGGAGCTGTTTAAAGCGGCATCTGTTGCTGCTGCCATGTCCTTTGAAGCCCTGGAGGGTATCCCCAATGCCTTTGATCCCAGGGTGCATGAAGTGCGCCCTCATCAGGGGCAGAGGTTGTGTGCCCAGTTGATGTTGAGGCTTTTGAAGGGCAGCGAACTGATGGGAAGGGAAAAACACAAGCGGGTGCAGGATGCCTATACCATAAGATGCATACCTCAAGTGCATGGGGCTTCATTTGATGCCATCAATTATGTGAAAGGTGTTTTAGAAACGGAGATCAACTCCGCAACCGACAACCCCCTCATCTTCCCAATGGGGGAGATGTGATCAGTGGGGGGAACTTCCACGGACAGCCGTTGGCTCTGGCTCTGGACTTTTTAGCGATCGCTGTTTCCGAATTGGGCAACATCTCTGAGCGGCGCACTGAGAGAATGGTCAACCCATCACTGAATGGAGATCTGCCGCCTTTTTTGACCAGAAACGGGGGTCTGAACTCCGGGCTGATGCTGCTCCAGTATGCTGCGGCATCCCTGGTTTCCGAGAACAAGGTCCTGGCACACCCAGCCAGTGTGGATTCTATTCCCACATCGGGCAACCAGGAGGACCATGTCAGCATGGGGTCTATAGCGGCTCACAAGGTGCGCACTGTGGTGGAGAATGTTTCCTGGGTTATCGCAGCGGAAATGTTGGCTGCCAGCCGCGGCATGGAGTTCATCTCCCATAAGGTTGGCCAGGGGACAGGAATCGCTTACCGGTTGATTCGGGAGAGGGTTCCCTTTAAAGATGCTGACCAAATCCTTTATGAGGAGCTTAATCAGGTGCATGATTTATTGCAGTCCAGGTTGATCAGCATGGAAGTTGAAAAAGCTGTAGGCGGAAAGTTGTGCTGAGATGGGCACAGGGGGTTTGAGTTTGCGGCTTTTTTGAAGGGAGTTTTATAGATGAAAAAAGATATGAGAGCTGATTTTCTATTAATAAATGCCGGGCAGCTGGTGACAGTTGCGGGGAACTCGGATCACCCCAAACGAGGGGATGAGCTTTCAGAGATCGCCGTGATCACAGATGGTGCTGTAGCAGCCAGGGATGGAGTGATCGCTGCTGTAGGCACCACCTCGGAGCTTCAGGATAGAGTGGAACTGGAAGAGGATGCTGTTGTCATCGATGCTCAGGGGAAGGTGGTTCTGCCAGGGCTGGTGGACCCACATACCCATGTTGTCTTTGCCGGTTCCCGGGAGCATGAATTGGAGATGAAGATTCAGGGGATGCCCTATCTGGAAATCCTGGCACGCGGTGGCGGGATCCTGGACACTGTACGCTCCACCAGGGAGGCCAGCTGTGAAGACCTGGTCAGGACTGCTGCAAAATATCTGGATGAGATGCTGGCTCAGGGGACCACAACCGCGGAAGCAAAGAGCGGCTATGGCCTTACCCTGAAGGATGAGCTGAAGATGCTGGAGGCGATCAGGGTCTTGCAAGAGACACAACCTGTGGACCTGGTGCCTACCTTTCTTGGGGCACATGCCATTCCAGAAGAATATAAAGATGACCCGGATGGTTTCGTTGATCTGGTTATCCAGGAGATGCTGCCTGCCATTTCACCTTTAGGGCTGGCCAGGTTCTGTGATGTCTTCTGTGAAGAGGGCGTCTTTTCAGTGGAGCAAACCCGCAGGATTTTATTAGAGGCAAAAAGGCTGGGCTTTGAGCTGAAGATCCATGCGGATGAGATGGTCACACTGGGTGGAGCGGAACTGGCTGCTGAGCTGGGAGCGACCTCTGCGGATCACCTGATGATGATTTCAGATCAGGGGATCGAAATGCTGGCTGCCTCCGAAACCATTGCTGTTCTTCTGCCTGCTACAACCTTCTGTGTGATGGGTGAGCGGTATGCCCCGGCCCGAAAGATGATCGAAAAGGGAGCAGCTGTGGCCCTATCCAGCGATTTCAATCCAGGAAGCAGCCCGGTCAACTCACTGCAGATTGTGATGGGCATCGCCTGCCGCCAGTTGAAAATGACCCCGGCAGAGGTGATTTCTGCGGTGACTATCAATGCCGCCCATGCCATTGGGTGTGCCTCCAGTGTAGGGAGCATTGAAGAAGGCAAAAGGGCTGACCTGGTCATCTTTGATGCCCAGGATTACAGGTATTTGATGTATCGGTTCGGGACGAACCTGGTGGATAAAGTTGTCAAATCTGGACGAATAGTTGTAGGGGGGTAGTGCCGATGAAAATTGTGGAATGTGTGCCCAATTTCAGCGAAGGACGCCGGATGGATGTGGTGGAGAGAATCCTGGAGGCCATTCGCTCTGTAGTGGGTGTTAAGATCCTGGATTCATCATCAGATGCCAGTCATAACCGCACAGTGGTGACCTTTGTGGGGGAACCCCAGGGGGTGAAGGAAGCTGCTTTCCGTGCAGCCCAGATGGCGGCGGAGCTGATCGATATGGAAAACCACCATGGTGAGCACCCCCGCATCGGCGCCACTGATGTGATCCCCTTGATTCCCATCAGCGGGGTGACCATGGATGAGTGTGTAGAACTGGCGCGGGAACTGGGTCAGGAGATCGGAGAAAAGCTGTCTATCCCGGTTTTTCTATATGAAGAGGCAGCAGTAAAACCGAAACGCAAGAACCTGGCCAATGTACGCCGCGGTGAATATGAAGGTTTGAAGGAGGCGATCAAAGAGCCGGAGAGACATCCGGACTTTGGCCCTTCCCAGATGCACCCCACAGCGGGCGCGACAGCAGTGGGAGCGCGGCCTCCTTTGGTGGCCTATAACATCAACCTGAACACAAATGATCTGGAGATTGCTAAGGCAATTGCCAAAACCATCCGCGGAAGCAGCGGCGGCTTTTCCAGCATCAAGGCATTGGGGGTTCTCATTGAGGAGACAAATACCGCCCAGGTTACCATCAATGTCTGCAACTTCAGAGAGGTTTCCCTGGCCAGGGTTTTTGAAACAGTAATGAGTGAAGCTGAGCGTTTCGGTGTGACCATTACCGGCAGCGAGATCGTAGGACTGGTACCCATGGAGGCCCTGCTGGATGCAGCCACCTTCTACCTGAGGCTCGACGGCTTCCAGCCCGACCAGGTCCTGGAAAAAAGACTCTGATTAGTTGGTGACTGTCAGGGGACGATTCCCGGCGCATTTCTGCGCAAGGGATGGGGTGCAGGAGGGACGGTTCCCAGCGCATTTCTGAGTAGTTGGTAACTGTCACCAGAATGCTAAATTTGTCTATACAAGTTGGGCTAAATGGTGACTGTCACCAAAATGAATGGGTTGTATAGACAAGTCTGGCCAAAAGGTGACTGTCACCAAAATTGAAAGGTGACTGTTACCAAAATTGGAACTTTGTAAAGACAAGTTAGCGTAAATGGTGACTGTCACCGAAATCTCGAGCATCTTTTTCCAACGACTAACGACCAACCGAAAAGCAGAAATCGGAGACCGGAAGTCGGAAGTCTGAAGGACCAACGACCAACGACCAACCACCAACCACTAACAAGGGGAGGTTTCCTGCAATGTTAATGGATATGACTGTAAAAGATTTCTTAGCAGAATTGGCATCAAAGTCACCTGCTCCCGGGGGTGGGAGTGTATCTGCGTTAGCTGGGAGTCTTTCAGCTGCCTTGATTTCTATGGTGGCCAATCTTACCACAGGTAATAATGACTCTGGTCCCAATGGGGATGTGGATGCAGCTTTGAAAAAGGCAGCGGAGCTAATGAAGTGTTTGGAAGAAGATGTGGATGCTGATACCGCGGCTTTTAACCGGGTCATGGAGGCCTACCGCCTCCCGAAAGAAACAGATCAGGAAAAGGAAAAGCGTTCTCAGGCTATTCAGCAGGCACTGCAGGGGGCTGCAATGCATCCCCTGAAAGTTGCCCGTCAGTGCCTGGAGGTGATGAGGCTTTGCCGCTGGGCTGTGGCCTCCGGAAACCCCAATGCTTTAAGTGATGCCGGTGTGGCTTCACTGCTGGCACAGTCCGGGATCAATGGGGCACTGTACAATGTGGACATCAATTTGAAAAGCATAAAAGATCCAAAATTCAAAGCAGAGATGGAGATAGAGAGGGATAAGATCCTCGAAGATGCCCGCGCTATCCAAGAAGAGATCCAAAGTTATTTAAGAGGTCGTTTATCGTAAGCACGATTTAAAAGGAGTTCCGTCGAATATAGTCGAAATAAAGCATAACTCCATCCTTTGGGGGTGTGAAGGGATGCAGAACAAACAACTGGACAGCGGTATTGCCATTTTTGCCGAAGACAGGGGGCTGGTTTATACAAGTCCCATGGTTTTAGAGCTGGTCGATGTGGAAGACCTGAGATCCATTGCAGATGGCAAATCTACCAGGAGACTGACAGATAAAGATGGATGCCCTGTTCAAGTTAAATCGGAAAAGACCAATATGGATGGTCAATCAGTTACTATAGCTGTCCTGACTTGGCGGGAACAGCAGGAACACAGGGATCCGCGGGAACCGCAGGAACCGGTGGAAGAGCGTTTGGCATTGCTGGAAAAGGTTCTCGATACCGTTTATGAAGGTGTTATTGTAACTGACACCGAGGGCAAGATAATTTTCTTTAACAGTGCCCTGGAAAGCATGGAAGGGTTAAAAAGGGATGAGGTAGTAGGGCGCTATCTTTCAGAGGTATACAAGGTTTCCTCAGATAAATTTGATCACCAGCTGGTGGTCGAATCAGGAGAACCATATAAAGAACACTCCACAACCTATTTTACCGCTAAAGGGGAAGAGATTAACCTTGTGGCAAGTTATTACCCGGTCAGCCATCAAGGTGAGATTATTGGAGCGTTTTCACTCTGCCGTGATTTCACCAGGATTAAGGATCTGCTCACTAAGAACATGAATTTACAGAGACAGGTTCAGTCAAAGAGAGAAGATGCAAAAAACTTAAATAATGGAACACGCTACATAATTGAGGATTTTATCTATGCCAGTGATCAGATTGATAGACTGATAAATCAAGCACAAAAAGCAGCCTTGAGCGACTTTCCGGTTTTGGTTTATGGGGAAACCGGGACAGGAAAAGAGGTGCTGGTACAGGGGATCCATAATGCCAGCACCCGGCGGGATGAAGCCTTTGTCGGGATCAACTGTGCAGCGATTCCGGAAACACTGCTGGAGAGCACCCTCTTTGGCACAGTAAAAGGGGCGTTCACCGGTGCTGTAGGACAGTCAGGGGTTGTTTCAGAGCAAGCAGGTAAAGGGCACACTGTTTCTCGATGAGATCAATTCCATGCCCCCAACCCTGCAGGCCAAACTGCTTAGAGTTTTGCAGGAGCGGAGATATCGGCGGGTAGGGTGCACAAGAGAACTCCCTTTGGAGTGCCGGATTATGACATCCACAAATATTGACCCCTATAAGTGTATTAAAGAGGGGACATTGAGAGAAGACATCTATTACCGTTTTGCAGTTTTTACACTGTTTATTCCACCATTAAGAGAGCGCACAGAGGATATTGAAGAACTCGTAACTCATTTTATTAAGAACTTCTGCAGGGTTTACGGACAGCGGGATGTGGGACTGGATCCCGAATTGAAACAGGCGTTTTTAGACTACAATTGGCCAGGTAATGTCAGAGAACTGCAGCATGTGATTGAGAGCAGTCTGGTGATGTTAAACCCTGATGAAAAAAAGATCACCTTTGAGCACTTACCTTCATTTATCCGTCACAAATTCAAACAGCAAAAAACACACCTTACACTCCAGTACACACCTACGAAGAACAACTTGAACGAGATCATCAAGGATACAGAGAGACAGGTTATAGAAGATGTGCTGCGCAGCCACAAGGGCAATATCACCAGGGCGGCTGAATCCCTGGGGATCGTGCGTCAAAATCTCCAGTACCGCATGCGCAAACTGGGGATTAAGGCCCAATAATAGAAAGTACGGGAGCTACGGGCTTCCTTGTTTACTGCAACTATTTAACGAAAATATCTACCGCAACGATTAATAAGAGAGGAGATAATAGATGATTACTAATCTGGAGATAGCTGATGCCATGACCGTCAAACTAAGTGATCGACTGCCGGAAATGCCGGAATTCGTACCCGGTATTCGCCGTGCCCCGGACAGGGGTTTTCACCTGTCAAAACACCAGACCAAAATTGCCCTGAAAAATGCCCTTCGCTATGTGCCGGAGAGCCTCCATGAGAAACTCGCCCCGGAATTTTTAAATGAACTCCTTACAAGAGGTCGTATTTACGCCTACCGTTACCGTCCGGAAGGAAGGATTTTCGCCAAACCGGTAGATGAATACAAAGGCAACTGTATGGAAGGCAAGGCCTTCCAGGTGATGGTCGACAATAACCTGGACTTCGAAGTGGCGCTCTACCCTTATGAGCTGGTCACTTATGGGGAGACCGGGAGTGTGTGTCAGAATTGGCTGCAGTACCGGTTGATCAAAAAATACCTGGAGGTAATGACCGACCAGCAGACACTAGTGGTTATGTCTGGACATCCCCTGGGACTCTTCCCTTCCAAACCTGATGCACCTAGGGTGATCATTACCAATGCCCTGATGGTGGGGATGTTCGACAATCCCCATGACTGGGAGGTTGCAGAGGAGATGGGGGTAGCCAATTACGGCCAGATGACCGCCGGCGGGTGGATGTATATTGGGCCTCAGGGCATTGTCCACGGCACCTTCAACACACTGCTCAATGCCGGGCGGCTGAAGCTGGGAGTTCCCCAGGATGGTGATCTGCGGGGGCACCTGTTCGTTTCCTCCGGCCTCGGCGGTATGAGCGGCGCACAGCCCAGGGCGGTGGAAATTGCCAGAGGTGTAGGTATTATCGCTGAAGTGGATTACTCCAGAATCAAGACCAGGCATGACCAGGGCTGGGTGGGAATGGTGTCTGACGACCTGAAGGAGATTTTTAGAACAGCCGACGAGCACATCCGCAAAAAGGAGTCTATCTCTATCGCCTATCACGGCAATATCGTCGACCTTCTGGAGTATGCCGTAGAAAACAACATTCATATTGACCTTCTCTCTGATCAGACATCCTGTCACGCTGTTTATGAAGGTGGTTACTGCCCACAGGGGGTTACCTTTGAGGAGAGAACAAGGATGCTGGCAGAGGAGCGGGAGAGGTTCAACGAACTGGTTGACCAGAGCCTGCAGCGTCACTTTTCTCTGATCAAAGCCCTTACCGAACAGGGCACCTACTTTTTCGATTACGGCAACTCCTTTATGAAGGCAGTGTTTGATGCAGGTGTGAAGGAGATCTCCAAAAACGGGATAGATGAAAAGGACGGTTTTATCTGGCCGTCTTATGTGGAAGATATCATGGGTCCCATGCTCTTCGACTACGGATATGGCCCCTTTCGCTGGGTCTGCCTGAGTGGAAAGCATGAGGATCTGGTTAAAACCGACCACGCTGCCATGGAGTGTATTGACCCTAATCGCCGTGGACAGGACCGTGACAACTACATCTGGATCCGGGATGCGGAACAAAACAAGCTGGTTGTGGGGTCCCAGGCGCGTATCCTTTACCAGGATGCGGAAGGCCGGATGCGAATTGCACTTAAGTTCAATGAAATGGTGCGCTGTGGTGAGATTGGCCCAGTGATGCTCGGCCGGGATCACCATGATGTCAGCGGTACTGATTCACCCTTTAGAGAAACTGCCAACATCAAGGATGGCAGCAATGTGATGGCTGACATGGCCACCCACTGCTTTGCTGGCAATGCCGCCCGTGGAATGAGCCTCATAGCTTTACACAACGGCGGTGGAGTTGGAGTCGGCAAGTCGATCAACGGTGGTTTCGGCCTGCTGCTGGATGGCAGTGAAAGGGTTGATACAATCATCAGATCTGCCCTGCTCTGGGATGTGATGGGAGGTGTAGCCAGACGCTCCTGGGCCAGAAATGAGAACTCCATTACCACAAGTATGGAGTTTAACAGGAACTACCAGGGTAAGGGGCATATCACTTTGCCTTACCTGGTGGAGGAGAAGCTGGTAGAGAAACTGGTAGAGAAAGTTTGAGTTAATACCATGTACTTACGTGAGGGGGTGAGTTTTTGGAATATATCAATTTTATCCAGACATACTCGTCACTTATGTGGGAGTACACAGGGAACCATTTTTCACTTGTTTTTACAGCGGTGCTTATTTCACTGTTGCTTTGGATCCCTGTAGGTGTTCTAATCTCCCGTTATGAGCGTATTTCAGGCACAATGCTGGGAATAGCCAACACGCTTTTCTGCATCCCCAGCCTTGCTCTGTTTTCAGTTTTTGTAACAGTTTCTTTCTTAGGGCTTGGAAGGCGCTCAGCCCTATTGGCTTTAGTTCTGTATGCGATGATGCCCTTGGTTAGAAATACTTATCAGGGGATCAAGGGTGTTGATAAGAGTGTGATCGAGGCAGCCAGAGGGATGGGGATGAATTATTGGAAAATCCTCAAAGAGATTCAACTTCCCTTGGCAGCTCCAGTGATATTTGCGGGATTTAGGATTACAGTTGTTTTGACAACAGGGATCGCTGCTATTGCTGCTTATATCGGGGAGAGAAACCTGGGCCGCTTCATTACCGAAGGCTGATGAGAGGCAATGTTGAGATGATTGTTGTAGGTGCCTTGACTGTAGCCTTTATAGCTATTTTCTTTGACACCGTTCTCGGGTTTTTTGAGAAGCTGATGGTACCTAAAGGATTAAGAGTGCGCCGCAGTAATTAATTTACTTTTGACAGAGGAGATACGCGGGTGAGGGGGATTAAATATGATTGAGTTAAAAAATGTGACGAAAATCTATCCCGGACAGAGTGTTCCGGCGGTGAAAGAGTTAACACTTACGATTCAGGATGGAGAAACCTGTGTTTTTGTCGGTCCTTCCGGGTGTGGCAAGAGCACTATCTTGCGTATGATCAACCGGATGATTGAACCGACATCGGGGACGATACTGGTTGATAAAGAGGATATCTTAAACAAAGATCCTGATAAACTGCGGATGAGCATCGGGTATGTCATCCAGCAGATCGGTTTGCTGCCTCACCGAACAGTTGCTGAAAATGTGGCTATTGTTCCACGACTTTACGGCTGGAGCAAGGAAAAAATCAGCAAGAGGGTTGATGAACTGCTGGAACTGGTAGGATTAGATCCGGAAGAATCAAAGTTCAAGTATCCTGCACAGCTCAGTGGTGGACAGATGCAGAGAGTAGGAGTGGCCCGGGCGATGGCAGCTGACCCTCCTATTATGCTGATGGACGAGCCTTTCGGTGCAGTTGACCCTATAGTCAGGGGACACCTGCAGGATGAGTTCCTCCGGTTGCAAAAAGAGATTAAGAAAACGGTCTGCTTTGTAACCCATGATATCAATGAGGCCATCAAAATGGGAGATACCATCGCCATTTTTGATATCGGTACACTTATTCAACATGGTACTCCACAGGAGATACTGTCTAATCCCGCCAATGAATTTGTGAGCGATTTCATCGGACATGACCGGGTGGTTAAAAAATTGACACTGTTACAAGTTAGTGATGTTGCCAGTGGCATCGCCTGCATCGTCAGGGAGAATGAGCTAAACAATATCAGCCAGAAGATGCAGGATGAAAAAACCGCTGTTTCCATTTTACTGAATGGCTCAGACTCACCTTGTGGATTGATTACAGCGCAAGACATAGAAAAAGCAAGTGATGCCAGCCCGGATCGGTTGAAGGAAATGGCCTTGAGCAAAAAAGGCGCTTTTATAGAAGGGACAGAGCTTCTAACAGATGCACTTTCACAGATGCTGGAATGGGATACAGAGCATCTTGGTGTGATGAATAGGAATGAAATTTGTGGGGTGCTTTCTCTAACAGATATAAGGAAATATGCTTCTGGGAAAGAGGGAGAGGAGTAGATGAACTGGATACGTATAGCTGATGCTCTTTCGAGAACCCCTCATGCGTTGATGATTCATATCATTATGGTGCTTATAGCCCTGACAGTGGCGATTTGCATTTCCTTGCCATTAGGAGTCTTTTTGACAAGGCCGCGGTACAGGAAGTGTGGCGTTATAGTTATGAACATTTTGAATATTGCACAGAGTTTCCCAGGGATGGCTGTCGTTGCCCTTGCTATGCCTATACTCGGGTTGGGATTAAAACCAGCCATTACAGCACTGATTATCCAGGGACTCTTGCCTATTGCAAGAAATACCATTGCCGGTCTCTATGGAGTTAATCCTGATATCAAAGAAGCGGCTCAGGGCATGGGAATGTCTGAGAAAAAAGTTTTAAAAGAAGTAGAACTACCATTAGCTATGCCGGTTATTTTGACTGGGATTAGGACCTCTGCTGTTTATGTGGTCAGTATGGGTACTCTAGCTGCCTACATTGGAGGAGGAGGCCTTGGAGATTTGATTGTAACCGGCTTAAATATGTTTTGGGCAGAGTTCCTGATTGTTGGGGCAAGTATGGGTGCTTTGCTGGCAATTCTTTTTTGACAGGGCGTTGAATTACTTGGAGTACAGGATTACGCCGCCTGGATTGTCAGGATAGCGATGTTGCAATATGAGGGGGTGGTATTGAAATCAGAAGGCATTGCTCTGATCTGCATCTAAAATAATACCTTTGGGCGAAAGAGGGGAATAAGTAGTGAAAAAATCCGTTCGAATTCTAGTGCTAATGCTAGTGCTTGCCTTTGCTCTGGTAGGGGTTGTAGGTTGCGGCGATTCGAAATCTGACAGTAACGGCAAAAAGCCTACAATTATCGTTAGTTCCAAGCCTCCTACAGAAGGACTGTTGTTGGGTACTATGACCTGCCAGTATCTAGAGCATCTTGGCTATCCAGTTGAGAACAAAGTTGGTCTTGGTGCCTTGGCGGTAATTCGACCTGCCCTGGAATCAGGGGAGATCGACTGTTATTGGGAGTATACGGGAACTGTGTTGATCAATATTATGGAGCAGGAACCGAGTTTTGATGGAGAGGAGTGCTATCAAAAAGTCAAAGAATACGATGCCAAGAAAGGCATCCTTTGGCTAGATTATTCTCCATTCAATAATACGTATGGTGTTATGGTAAGAAAGGATATTGCAGACAAATATAATTTAAAAACCATATCGGATCTTGTAGATGCAGTCAATGATGGCGCCAAAATAAGGTTTGCCAGTTCCCAGGAGTGGCAGGAGCGTACCGATGGCATGAAGCACTGGGAACAGGTATATGATTTTTCCTATCCGAAGAAAAATGTTGTACACATTGCTCTGAACATGACCTATGAAGCATTGGATTCCAAACAAGCGGAGGCAGGGCTTGCTTTTACCACTGATGCAAGGATTATGGGCTACGGATTGGTGCTTTTAGAGGATGATCAGAAGGTGTTTCCGGTCTATAACCCCTCACCTCTTTTTAGAAAAGAGATCATCGATGCTTATCCCGAAATACCTGAGCAGATGAAAAAATTAAGTCAGATACTGGATGAGGAAACCATTATGGCTTTGAATAAAGCTGTAGATATTGACAAACAGAGTGTTGATGTTGTTTCCAGGAATTTCTTGAAAGAAAAAGGGTTGATTGAATAAGGTTTTTGAATTACGCGGGATATTTCATTTATTTTGGG
This sequence comes from Syntrophaceticus schinkii, assembly GCF_000946815.1. Classification (GTDB taxonomy): domain Bacteria; phylum Bacillota; class DSM-12270; order Thermacetogeniales; family Thermacetogeniaceae; genus Syntrophaceticus; species Syntrophaceticus schinkii. The sequence continues at coordinate 18,363 of NZ_CDRZ01000254.1, forward strand.
CCCTGGTGCTATATCAAGGCAGCACAATTGGGTGCATCAGGGCCAAAGTTTTAAAAATAATGGACTCTGGGTTTCTGCATGTGTTTTCGCTGCGATGGATGGCTTTATCTTAGTACTTTTAGGGGTGAATATTTTTGTAGAAAGAGTACTTTTATAAGAAAAAAGTGAAGAAACCTTTTGCCGCATGTGTGATGAGCGGTGTGGAATTATCATAAATTTTGCAGATGGGCGCATCGTCGATGTGACCGGGTCGAAAAATCACCCGATAAGTAAGGGGCGGACTTGTGTTAAAGCAAGGGTGATCGGTGATTATGTATATTCTCCCCAAAGGTTGTTAAAGCCACTGAAGAAAACTAATAAGGGTTGGGAAGAGATTGATTTAGATCGAGCTTTGGATGAGATTGCTGAAAAAATCAAGTGTATCCAAAGTAAATATGGTAATAAGAGTGTGGGGGTTTGGAAAGGGGAGGCTATTGGATTTAATCAGCAGGAAGATTATGCACGCAGATTTGCTCATGCCCAACAAACGCCGACGTATTTGTCTAACAATACACAATGTTCAATGAGTAGAAAACTCGGCTATATTTCTATCAGAGGACATTATCCTGCACCTGATGTCCTAAATTCCAAATGTATTGTTATTTGGGGTGCAAACCCTATGCATTCAGCGGCGCCCCTGGCAAATATGGTTATGGAAGCACGTAAAAAAGGCGCCAAACTTATTGTAATTGACCCTAAATGCTCATCAATCGCCATGAAAGCAGACATTTTTGCGCAAGTAAAACCGGCGACTGATGGAGCCCTTGCTTTAGGCCTGATTAATAGGATTATCTGCAACAAATGGTATGATGAAGATTTTGTTGCTAATTATACACTTGGGTTTTGAAGAACTAGAAAAATTATGATCAGCGAAGTTTAACTGATCAATTATAGTAGAAAAAGAAACCGGTGTCTCTGGTGAAGTTATTAAATAAGATTGGCCAAGATGTTTTGTGACAGTTCAC
>NZ_CDRZ01000255.1 GCF_000946815.1 Syntrophaceticus schinkii
AGAATTATAGTTATTGATGCGCCTATCCGTCTTGGAGTGGGGTTAGAGAGGCTGGTGGATGAGGTCTGGGTAGTGACAGTTGATCCTGCTGCACAACTGGAAGGAGGCTGACATGAAATGGGACAAACCTAGTACTGCAGAGGAAGCAAAACTCCGCATCCAAGGCGCAAATGCCTCTCGAGGAAAAGGTGAAAAGGGCAGACAGGGTGATCGACAACCGGCATACCCCAGAAGAAACGAAAAAACAGGTGAAGGAGATCTGGCGAGAAATCACCCGGCAATAGCACTATTTCGGGGAATGGGAGTTTGGCTTGTAGATGAAGGTTATTAGTATCAGGCGGCTGCGCCTGTTGTTCATCATTCTGCTGATCTTGTTCGGTATTGTTTATTTCCTGCAGGCTAAGTGGTTCTGGAGGGTTTTTTACCCCTGGCCATATAAACAAGATATGATCGAGGTAGCGGTGGATTCCGGTGTGGATCCATTTCTCTTAGCGGCTGTAACGAAAGTTGAAAGTGGGTTTGATCCGCATGCCCGCTCAAGTGCGGGAGCTGTGGGTTTAATGCAGGTCATGCCTGATACAGCCAACTGGGTATCCCAACAGATCGGGTTTGATGATTTTCATGCAGACTTGCTCTACCAACCTGAAGTCAACTTATTGATTGGATGTTGGTATCTTTCTGACCTCCTCAATGAATTCGATGGTAACATAACAGCAGCTCTTGCCGCTTACAATGCGGGGAGGGGAAATGTTGGCACATGGCTGAGATCCGGGCAGTGGAATGGCACCAAGAGGGATCTGAAAAACATCCCCTTTCCAGAAACAAGGGAATATGTTAAATCAGTTCTGAGAAATTACGAAATATATCAGTACCTTTATGAATGATAGAGGAAATCAGGGTAATCCTGGAGAAACTCACTATAATCTATACTGAAAGGGGTATGTGGATTGGAAAAATCCCTGATCCAATCACTGGCTGATGTTAAAGAGATCAAAATAAAACCTGAACGCAAATTATTTTCCGCAACCCCGGAAGAGATTTTGCGTGGGGAGACATCTGATATTTATTTCATCAGAACTCATGAGATTCTAAGCAAGATCGGCCTTGTGGAAACACCGGTGACAGCGGAAGTGTTCTGCCGGAGAGCCGGGGTATTTGCGGGTATTGATGAGGTTACGGATCTTTTAGCTAGTCAGGATGTAGAAATTTGGGCGCTCCCGGAAGGAACACCCATGCAGGCCAAAGAGGTGGTACTGCGGATCAAGGGGCCTTATGGGGAGTTCGGTATTTTTGAAACACCCCTTCTTGGTCTTATGGCAAGCTCATCAGGTTGGGCTACAGCAGCCAGGGAGGTCAAAGAGGCAGCTGCAGGCAAACCGGTTTTATGTTTCGGAGCACGGCACATTCACCCCGCGGTGTCCCCGGTGATGGAGAGAGCTGCTATTATCGGGGGATGTGATGGGGCAAGCTGTATATTGGCGGCTAAACTGGCAGGACGTGAACCACAGGGAACCATTCCTCATGCCATGATCCTGATCATCGGTGATACAGTTAAAGCTGCCCAGGCTTACAATGAATTGATGCCCCCTGGTGCTCCGCGTACTGTGCTGGTGGATACCTTTAAAGATGAAGCGGAGGAAACACTTCGGGTGGCTGAAGCACTTGGCAGTGACCTGGGCGGGGTACGCCTGGACACACCCGGGGAGCGGGGGGGAGTCACCCCCGACCTGGTAAAGGAGATCCGAGCACGCCTTGACCAGAAAGGGTTTGATCATGTGCGCATCTTTGTTTCCGGAGGGCTCGATCCGGAGCGCATCAGAATTTTGAGTGAGGCAGGAGCCGATGCTTTTGGAGTAGGCAGCTACATATCTGCAGCCCGCCCCATAGACATGACACTTGACCTCAAGGAGATCAATGGTCAACCCTTTACCAAGAGGGGACGGATACCTGGATTGACTCACAGCACTCGCCTGGTCAAAATGAAATAAGTCATAGTCATAAGTGAAATGCCCCCTTCATAGAGTATACCATAATATGGTAGAAAGGAAGGGGGCTGTTTTTTATGTCTGATAACTGGCGGGAAGTACAATTTAGAGTAAGGTGTACTGCAGCTTCAGCAGTATTTCTGGTTCTGGTATTTATTTCAATCTGGGCTGTTGCAACAGATGTTAGTGTAACTATCCAAATAGCTCAGCTGCCTGATTATCTCGATCCGGCAAAGATCTCTACATTTGAAGAAAAGCTGATATGTGGTGCTGTATACGAAACACTCCTGGATTATGACCCGGAAAGTGGCATTTCAAAAGGTGCTTTGGCAGAACAGTGGAAAGTTGATGCAACAGGAACGGTTTACACCTTCACTTTACGGAAAGAAGCCTGCTTTCACAACAGTAAGACGGTGAGCGCGGGGGATGTTAAATTCAGCTGGGAAAGACTGTCTGATCCCGAAACAAGCGGTTATGGCTACCTTTTAAACAATGTACAAGGAGCAAAGGATGTTCTTAATGGAAAATGCAGCCATCTGGAGGGATTAAAAATAGTCAATGCTCATACCCTGCAGGTAACTTTACTGGAGCCCGATTATACATTTCCCGCGCTGGTAAGCAGCCCTGCACTGGGTATAGTATGCCAGGATTATGTCCAGAAACAGGGTAAGTCTTATGGAAAAACAGGCACCGGTATTATTGGCACGGGAGCGTTTCGCTTGAGCAGTTGGAGCAAAAAAGGAATTACCCTTATAAAAAATGGGAGATACAGCAGGAAGGCTCCTTACATGGGTAAACTTGAATTTACTGCAACTGGAAATCAGCAGGAGATAAAAGGCCTCTTTCAAGATGGGAAAGTGGATATTCTGGCAGGGATAACCCCTCAGTTTGCAATCTCTTATTACAGTGAGGGGGATGGTAACACAAGAGCAAATCTTGTAGAAAAGCCGGTACTCTCTTTGTACTTTCTTGGTTTTAATATGGAGCAAAGTCCTTTTGGTGACCAGGTGGAATTACGCTGCGGTGTAAACAGTATGCTGGATAAGGATAAAATGGCGTTGGTTCTGTTGGGTGAAGGGGGTAAGGCCCTGCATGGTTTGCTGCCCCAAGAACTGCTTGGAGATTCTGATCAATTAAAAAGGCATGTTTTTGATAAGGATAAAGCTTTAAAACTTCTTACCTCAGCCGGATATCCCTATGGTTCACGCCTTTCGCCATTGGCATTGGCGTATAATGACAGCCCCGGGCATGAACATATGGCGCGCCTTGTGCAAGAGAATCTTGGCCAGGGGGGGATAGCCATTGTTCCCCAGAAAAGGCCATGGAAGGAGTATCAAGAGGAATTAAAGGACGGACGATACCCCTTTTTTCGCCTGGGCTGGGATGCCGACTATCCCGAACCGGGAAATTTACTCTCCTGTAATTTTAAGAGTGGAGCGCAAGATTATAACTTTATCAAGGTATAATAACGAAAAATTTGAATTTTTTGTTGTAAAAACGCCCGTGGTGAGCAAGACTTCAGGAAACGACAGCAGTTCTACCGCCAGGCAGAAGAACTTATCATCTCTGAACTTCCTGTGATCCCCCTTTTCCAGCGGGTAGCTCTTTTTGTGGTTCAAGATGAAATCAGGGGGTTTCATGCGGATTTACTGGGAAGAATTGATTTTAACAGATTAGATAAATCCCCCAAAAGAAAGTAAATAATTTATCACATAATAGTAGATAATGCCGCTTTATGACATATGTTATATTAATATCCACAGCAGGAATAATCATGATGCATGTAGAATCATAATGACTTGTGACGCATGACATGGCACGCAAGACATATTTTATATTTCGCCGGTCCGTGATATCAATAAAAATAGATAACCGGCGGTTGGGGGATGTAAAGTGATCAGGTGTGATGTGGTTTGGCGAGATAACAAAGAAAGTTTACAGTTCCAATATGAAAAGCATATTGGAACAAGTGAAACTCTGCTGCGTCATATTATCGATAACATATTGGACATCATAGTAATTATCGACAATAACGGACACTACATCTATCTCAGCCCATCAATCGAAGATGTTACAGGGTATCGTCAGGAAGAATTGATGGAAAAGCCGTTTTATGAATGGATCCATCCAGAGGATGTTAACAGGGTAGTGGCCGCTTTCAGGAAAACATTCATCACTGGTAAACACAGAAAACTGGAATACAGGTACAAACAAAAAGATGGGAGTTATATCTGGTTTGAAAACAGGGGACAGCTGCTCTACGAAAATGGACAGGTAAAAGGGGTTATTTCCTTTGCTCGTGATATTAGTGAGCGTAAGGTGGCGGAGGAAGCCCTGCGGGAGAGTGAGACCCTGTTTCGCGCAATTTTTAACAACGCTGCTGTAGGAATTGCACTGATTAACAAAGAAGGTGAAATCGAAACCGTTAATGAAACTTTTTGTGCCTTTCTTGGGTATGAACAGGAAGAGATTATTGGAATAAGTATTCTAAGGATTATTGACGAAGAGGAAAAAGAACATGTTAACCTTATACGCAATGCTCTTAAAAAATCAAAAAAAGGAAGTTATGTTGTTGAGAAGAGGTTCAGGCGTGTTGATGGTGAATTCGTCTGGGGCCGCTTGAATATATCGTTAATCAAGGACATTCAAGGCAGGTGTCCATGTTTGGTTGTCGTCTGCGAAGATATAACACCTCTCAAAGTAAAAGAAAATGAAATTCAGGCGGTGCAGTGCATCTATAAAGCCGCGCTGGAAGCAATGGAAGAGGCATCTGTTTGTTCAGGGTGTCATCGGGATGAAATGCGCACCCTTGCGGACCTGGCCATCTGCCTGCAGTCTGCAGGTTATGAAGAGGTGGTGGCGGGGTATGAGGTTGTCTGTGAATTGCTAGGAGCTCTGGGAGTTTACTATGGCTATGACGAGTCTACTGGATTGCTGCCCTTGATCGGTTTAATTGGCTTGCCTGAAACAGAGTATATTTGTCTAAGCGATATATCATCCTTCAAGCTAGGGGAAGAAAGGGGTCTGGTAGGTAAAGCCGCTCAAACTAGAGAATCCATCTATGTGCCGGATGTTCTTGCTGAACCCAATTGGACGATGGCTGACCTCGGTGTGGAAAACCGTTCCGCTTATATAATACCGGTTTATTACGGAGAGAAACTCTTCGGGGTTTTATCACTTGTTTCTCAACAGGTTGACGGTTTTTCTCAGGAAAAGAGGGCCTTTGCTGACAGCATAGCCTCATTCATTTCTGCTGCTATGGAAAACACACGACTATTTATTGAAATAAAGCGTGCATATGAAGAACTTAACACAACTCAGCAGCAGCTCCTGCAGGCTCAAAAAATGGAGGCTATCGGCCAGCTCGCCGGAGGCATGGCCCATGATATCAACAATCAACTGATGATCATCCAGGCGTGTGTTGACCTCTGTTTGCCGCGGGTTAGGGAAGAAAATCTTTGCAATGTATTTAATAAAATCCGTACAGCCGCGGAAAGGTCCACCAACCTTACCCGTCAGCTGATGATCTTCGGCAGGAAACAGCCTCAGTTTAAAATACATGTTAATCTCAATCAAAATATCAGGCAGCTTCAGGAGATGTTAGGGCGTCTGATCAGGGATAATGTTGAAATAACTTGTAACCTGGCACCTGATCTCCAGGAAATTATTGCGGATTCCACAAATATTGACCAGGTGATTATTAATCTTGCCCTCAATGGGCGGGATGCCATGCCAGATGGAGGACTGCTGGCCATAAAAACATGGAATCAAAAGGTTGACAGTTTAGATGAGCTTCCAGATGATGGCTATATCGGATCTCGCTCTATTGGCAATTATGTCTGTCTTTCGGTGACCGATACAGGTAAGGGTTTCAATGAACAGATCAAATCTCACCTGTTTGAGCCCTTTTTCACGACTAAAGACAACTACAATTGTACAGGATTGGGATTGCCTGTGGTTTACGGTATCGTAAAATCTCATGACGGGTGGATCAATGTAAAAAGCCAGCCAGACAAGGGGAGCGTTTTTGAGATATTGTTCCCGGCAATCGATCAGACAAGTTAAAGGTATAGATATACTGAGCAAGACTGAGCAAGCGGCATAACTCGAAACACGTGCATAGTTGGTATCTGACAATCGATCATCTATATTCTGCTAACCAGGGAGATAGGGGCTAAACTAACCTCTATATAACGCATAACGATCATCTTATCCATACTCTGCTAACCGGCAGGGTTTTGTTTTGAATTAGAAAGGGATTGCGCTTTACACTGTAGGGATCTAGTATTAGAATAAGGATGGAAGGATGGTGGATTGAATGCCGACTTATGAGTTCGAATGCCAAAAATGCGGGAACCGGTTTTCACTGTTCACTACAGTATCCGGGAGATTGAAGGCTGTTTGCCCTGCCTGCCAGAGCGGGAACCTCCAACAGCTGTTCACTGGTGTCTCTTTTGTGAAAGGAAGTCCCGGTGGCGATAGTGCTGGGAGTTCCGCGGCATCCGGAGGATGTTCAAGAGGCAGCTGTGGAGGTTGCTCCGGCTGCTAAGTGTAAGCATTATTTTTGGCGTGTGTGATCACCTTGTTTTTGGTTTCGTCTATTTATTTTATTAATATAGTAATCCATTTTGCGTGTTGTTGACAAAAGCGCAGTTTCTCCTTATAATACTATAGTGTTGGTACACATGGCGATGTTGTGGAATACACACACGGTCTATGCGGAAGTGGCGGAATTGGCAGACGCGCTAGCTTGAGGGGCTAGTGCCTGCAAAGGCGTGCGGGTTCAAGTCCCGCCTTCCGCACCATTTTCATGACTAAAGGCTTTCGGAAGTTTAACCGGAAGCTTTTTTTATGGCATTTCGTCATATTTGGTTCAGGTTATGTTCATATGCAATAACTTATGCTGGGGGTCGCCAGAAGTCGAGGAGATATTCAAATGTCACTCCCATGGTAATGTAGTTGTTTGGCCAACCGAAAATACCGACTCTGTTCACTATGTTGGTGCGGTGCTTGCGGCAACCAGTGTTGTGATTGGACTCTCTTTAACTACTTTACTTTCAGTCTCACCCATGGACTTATCCTCTCCGTATTGATGATCAAATGCCCTCAGGTAAGCTTGGTTTTTCATCCTTCTCCTTTAATTCACTGGGGAGCAGAAGGGAAAGCACTAAACAAACTACAGTTATGATAATCAACAGCTTGAAGACAACATGTAGTGCTGAATTTATGGAGATCTGTATGTTTTGTAAACTGGTGATATTGGTCGCAGAATATAGATCATTTGGGTCGATCCCATTGATACCTATACTGTTAAAATAGTTTACGATATTCATGTTAAAGATACTGCCGAAGATGCCTACACCTATAGTTTGCCCTATTGTTCGCATAAGCGAATTAAGGGCTGTTGCAGCACCTCTCTTGCTGTAGTCAACAGATGCCTGTATTGCTATTGTCATCGTCGTGAAGCATCCCCCAAAGCCGAATCCCATAACAAAAGTGCAGATGATCACAATGATCAACGGTGATTGAAGCCCTAATACAGGTAATAGTAAACAGCTTAGAAGCAGTATCAACATAGAGAAACCGGTTACTACTTTTTCACCGTATTTAGGGATTGCTTTTGCTAAAATAAAAGCGGAAAGAAGCCAGGAAACAGACATAGGAGCCATGGACAGCCCTGAAACGGTTGCTTTAAATCCTAACACATTTTGTATGTAGATGGGCATATAGACGTCTGCTCCTATTAAGACAGCAGAGGCTAAAAAGCTGACTGTATTAATAACTGTATTATTTCTTGTAAGGATCTCAAAAGGAACAATGGGTTCTTCGGCTTTCTTTTCTATGAAATAGAATACAAGCAGTAAAGCAAGTGTAAAGGCCAATGATAATGCTGTGCTTTTCCCCCCTAAAGGGACGCCTAATAAAAGGGTTATAATAGCAGCGGATAATACCAGCATACCTGCATAATCTATGCGGGATTTCTTTCTTTCCAGGCTTTCTCTGAAATTTTTTTGAAGCAGCACAATACATAAAATACCAAAAGGCACATTGATAAAGAAAATCCAATGCCAGGAAAAGTAGTCAATTAAAAACCCGCCGATAAAGGGGCCGATGATGCTGGCTATACCCCAGACAGCATTTAACCAACCCTGAACTTTTGTCCTTTCCGCAAGGCTAAAAATATCGCCGACAATAGTGTACGTAACAGTGAAAATGGACCCCGCACCAAGCCCCTGCAGTGCGCGAAAAACGATAAGCTGGTACATACTCTGTGATAAGCCGCAGAGACAGCTGCCCACCAGGAAAATGGTTATTCCAATACAAAGTATATTTTTTCTTCCATACAGGTCAGCTAATTTCCCATAAACAGGGGTAGAAATAGCTGATGTCAAAAAATATGCGGAGAAAACCCAACTGATCAATCCAAACCCGCTGAGATCTTTAACTATTGTCGGTATAGCGGTAGTTACAACAGTACCCTCAATAGCTCCAATAAACATTGCCACCATTAATGCAGTGATTATATTTCTTTTTCTTAAGTCCATTTCAAGTATCACTTCTTATACAGTTTTTACTTATATGCAATCCTGGGAATTTGGCCATCTTAACTATTATACTGTTTCTTGCTGTTGTGTGTATTAATCCTCTTTAAGCTTATTGGTAAGTGAAAACAAATATCTGGGGAAGGTGCCGATTTGCAGTGGGGTATATAGAATACTTTTTTGTAATGCCTATACAGGAAAAGAGGATCAGCTTGCAGAAGAATCTAGTTTGAAATGCGGTTATCTTGGGAGGTTTTGTTGTGCGCAAAAAACTTGGTTTGCTGTTGATAATCTGCGGTCTTCTGTTTATTCTTAAGCCACTGGCGGAACATGGGTACAGCTACTACTGTCAGTTACAGCTCAAGAATGAACTAAAACAGAAAGAAGATATCGGTGCTGTTGAACAAAGCAATCAAAGCAAACAGCCAATGAAGCCCCCTTTTTTGTTGGAGATTCCATCAATATCAGTTGAGGCTGTGGTTGTAGAAGGAATAGGGGATAAAGACTTGCGGAAGGGGCCTGGATGGGACCCCCGGGGTGTCTACCCCGGTATGGAGGGCAATGTGATTATTGCCGCCCATAACAATGTTTATGGCTCACACTTTAAAGATCTGCACAAATTGAAACCTGGGAATATGGTTTTTATCTCTGAGGGAGAAAACTCGAAACACAAGTTCGCTTATCGCATAGAATTTATGGAAACAATACATGAAAGAGATGATACAACTATCTTTGATCCCACAACAGAAAGGAACCTTACACTGATCACCTGTGTTTCACCGGCTAGCTCCGGACAAAGGGTTATTGTTACGGCGCAGCAGGTGTCATTGACACCCGAAAAGTAGAAGTTGGAAGCCGGAAGTGAAATTGGTGGTTGGTAGTTCGTCGTTTGTCGTTGGTTGTTTGTCGTGGGAAAAAGAATTTCCTATCCTCAATATTGAGGTTAGATTTTTCAAAGAAAGGGGCGGGGGATAAAAAGCATGAAAACCTATACTTTGGAACTCTGTGGGCTGAGAAGGGAGCTGCCGGTGATTGAGGTTGCACCTGGTTTGAAGATCGCCAGTTTTGTCATTCTGGGTGACACTGAATTGGTGTGCAGGGTTGCTCCGGAGATTGTGAAAAGGCTTCCCGAAATCGATGCTATTGTAACACCGGAAGCTAAAGGAATACCGCTGGCTTTTGAGATCTCCAGATTGCTTGGAATGAACTACATTATTGCCAGGAAGAACATCTGGCCATATATGGACCACCCTGTCATCGACGAATTTTATTCTAAAAAGAAGAAAAGGCTTTTCTGCCTCAGTGGTGATGATGCCAGGACCCTACGGGGGAAAAGGGTGGCCATCGTTGATGATGTGATCAGTTCCGGGGAGACAATTGAAGCGATACGCAGACTGATAGAAAAGGCAGGGGGTACTGTGGCAGCAGCAGCTGCAATTCTTGTGGAGGGAGATGCTGAAGGGCTGGAGGATATAATTTATCTAAAAGAGCTGCCGGTTTTCAGAGAATAAGTGTTAATGTACAGTTTGAGTCTCCCGTTGAGTCTACCGGGGTTCAGCAGCCGGCGGGTTTTTCCCATTGTGACGGTAGATGGCAATGGCAGTATCCGGGCAGACCGTCTGGCATGTTCCACAGACAATGCAGCCTTTCATCCGTGGTTCAACTGTTGCTGTGCCATTAAAGGCAAGGTGTTGGGACCATTCAATGACACTGGTAGGGCATTTTTCGATGCATAAGCCACATCCTTTGCATAGTTCAGGAAAAACAGCGAAGGTGCCGCGGTCATTTTCATAAACGTAGGGTTTCCATTTAAAATCCATTTATTATCTCCTTAATTGATGTTGTTACAGCTCTGTTAGATAAAAAAAGTACCGGGTGGGTCAGGGTCAAGGGTCATGTAACCCGACCCACCCAAATTGTTCCCCCTGATACTGTTTGCATAGGAGTAAGAATTTACACATATTGATTTTGGCAAATATGGTTGATGGTGGTTAGGTTATTCGATCTCTAAGTTAAATTGGTTATAAGACGAGGATTGGGAGAAAACCCATTCAGCGATCATCTTTGATTTTTCATAGATGTCATCAGCAAAGGCAGGGCTGTAAACACTTTTAACCAGTGTATAATGTGGGTTAATATAAGTAAGGGCTTTGCGTATTTCTGCGGGAACCTCGCCGAAGGCTTTATTGGAGAGAGTTAGAAGGTTGTTTTCAGTGGATGAGATAAAACCTGTACAGTTTGCCTTGAGCAGCATTTCTACGAAACCGCGAAACTGAATTGTTGCCTGGTCATGGCGTCCTACACGATAAAAACCCACTGCCTTTTTCCAGTGTTCTTTTGCCTTATCAAGAGGATATAATACTTCATCATCCTCCGTTTTCGGAGCACCCTTCTTTTTTTTTGAATGGCCAGGACAGTTTAGTCGGCTTTAACAGGTCCATAAAGCCTATGTTTTTTCTGTTTTCCCCATCTTTGATTCCCCCCTTTCTAGCTCTATCTTATAATGTTCAGTTGTCAAATGCAATGTTCCAGATCTATCAGCACCTGCCCCCGACGCCCCCGGTGACACCCCGGTGACCGCATCCGGTGACAGTCACCGTGCGGAGCAGATAGGAAGATGGTGACTTAAATTGACGGTGACAGTTTTTGTGGATACCCTGCGAAACACAGACGCATCCAATGTTGCTTAGGTGGTACCATAAGATAATTAAAACAGAGGCCGAGGCTAAAATGTTGCGGAAGCAGCGAAAGCAGTTCCAGGTAACTTCTGACCTCCGACCTCCGGCTTCCGACCTCTGTTTTTTCGGTAGGTGAGTATTTTTTTAATTTTAGCTATGGTATACTTGGAAACACGGGCATTCTATTGAAGCAGGAGGGATGAACTAACTTGACTAAAGATATCAGGGTGCGCTTTGCACCTAGTCCAACAGGAAGTCTACATATCGGTGGTGCCCGGACGGCATTATTTAACTGGCTTTTTGCGCGCCATCACGGCGGAAGCTTAATCCTACGGATAGATGACACTGATCTGGCTCGCTCTACAGAGGAATCGACCCGCGGGATACTATCGGCACTCAGGTGGTTAGGGCTCGACTGGGATGAGGGGCCTGATGCGGGCGGCTCTTATGGGCCTTACTTTCAGTCCCAGCGCCTGGAGCTTTACACAAAGATAGCCCAGGAGTTGGTTGATCAGGGGAGAGCATACTATTGTTACTGCACTCCCGAGGAACTGGCTGAAAGGCGCAAACAGGCCATGGCAGAAGGCAAAGCACCACGCTATGACGGCAGGTGCCGGGAATTAACCTCACAGGAAAGAATACAAAAGGAGAATGAGGGGCATCGCCCAGCGATCAGACTTCGTATTCCAGATGCAGGGGAAACGGTGGTACAAGACTTTTTTAGAGGTGATGTAGTTTTTGCCAACGATGTCCTTGATGATTTTATTATTATTAAATCTAACGGAATGCCGACCTATAACTTCGCCTGTGTTGTTGATGACGCCAAAATGCAGATCTCTCATATTCTGAGAGCAGAAGAGCACCTTTCCAATACCCCCAGGCAGATCCTTATTTACCAGGCTCTTGGCTACCCGCTGCCTATTTTTGCACATGTTCCCATGATTTTGGCTCCTGACCGCAGTAAACTAAGTAAGCGCCATGGGGCGACCTCTGTAGAGGAATTCCGCGATATGGGTTATCTACCGGAAGCCTTGATCAATTACCTGGCACTTCTCGGCTGGTCACCTGAGGGTGAGGAGGAGATTCTATCGCTCCCAGAGCTGGTACGCCAGTTTACCCTGGAAAGGGTAGGGAAAACAGCTGCAGTTTATGATGTTAAAAAACTCACCTGGATGAACGGACACTATCTGAATGAGAGAGACCTCGACGATGTCATCGAACTGGTAATGCCATACTTTCAGGAAAAAAATCTAATACCACAGCAGTTGAATGATGAGGAAATGGCATATTTTAGGCAGGTAGTGGATGCTGTGCGTACCCGGGTAAAAACCCTGGCTGAAGTTGCAGATGCCTCAGAGTATTTTTATATCGATGACTTTTCTTATGATGAAAAGGGTGTCAGAAAACATTTCCGCAAAGAAAACTCAGTAGAGTATCTGAAAAAGGCCGCGGAGAAGCTCGCTGCCCTTCAAAACTTTGATCTGGAGACAACAGAAAGGGCTTATCGGGAGTTGAGTGAGGAACTGGGGGTCAAAGCAGGAAAGATCATTCATCCCACCAGACTTGCTCTGTCCGGCAGGACAATGGGGCCGGGCCTGTTTGATATAATGGTCATTCTGGGGAAGGATAAAACACTGCAGCGGTTAGATCGAGCTGTGCAGTATATCGAAAACCTGACCTGATGCAGCACCTTTTCATCTTTTATCCAAGATGCACTCAGGGGTTCAATATTCGAAAACCTCACTTGACGCAGCATCAGGATTCGCGTATACTAATATAGCAGAATAGATGCGGGATGGTGTAGCGGTAGCACAGGTGACTCTGGATCATCTACGCCCAGGTTCGATCCCTGGTCCCGCAGCCATTATGGCCCTATCGTCTAGCGGTCTACGGACACCACCCTCTCAAGGTGGAGGACACTCGGGGTTTCGGATTCCCGTTGGGGCTAACCAGGAAAAATGGAAGTTGGAAGCAGGAGGTCGGAGGTCAGAAGTTGCGAGGAATTGATTTGCATGTTTCGTAACATTTAGTGACTTCGGCATAGGCGTAGCTTCCAGTTCTTGTTAGTATACAATAAAAATCCCACCGTAACAATTGCGGTGGGATTTTTTTTATCAGAGGAGGGCGAATACAAAGCTTAGTTAGTACCTGGGCAAAGAATGCCCAGGTACAGCTACCGTGTTCTCACTGACGGCCTGAACATATCTAAAGTACCCAGTACGACGTGTGCCAGACCAAAGCCAGTGATACCGTCACCAACCCTACCGCCGACAACTCTGCCGATGCCGGTAACAAGAGCACCTAAGCCGATAATCGCCTTACTGGTAGTAGTAGAAACAGCAGCTTTCTTTTTACCAAACAGAGCATTCACCCCCTATCCTATTATTCCAAATCGGTCAGAGGGTTATGCAAAAAAATACCCCCATTGCCGGGGGTAAAGCGAGAAACAAAAATAAACATTAACCATTTCTATAATACCTTAGTTGGCTGTTGGTTACAACCACTTTAGATGTCTATAATGGTCAGCGCTGCTGCTACAGCGTGTCCAATGGTGATGCCAACCATTTAAAGATGGTGCACTTGGAACAGTCAGAATGTGTAACAAAGTGTGTGATGTGTCTGCACAGAAAACCAACATATTGCATTTTATTAAACCCAATTTACACTTTTCACATAGGTTACCATTCTCAATGCATTAGCTGTGATAACGGGAATAACGGGAAAAGAAGGGATACAGTATGGCGCCTGCTATAAAGCCTCCTATATGTGCCCACCATGCTACTGCTTCTGCGGCCATACCTGCTGTGCTGAGTGCGTTGAGGATTTGGATCAGGAACCAGATGGGAAGAAAGATGAGCGCGGGCACCTGGATAAAGGTGATAAAAAAGAAAACAGGTACCAGTGTTAGAATCCTGGCCCTGGGGAAAGCCAGGATGTATGCCCCGAGTATACCGGCGATTGCTCCACTTGCCCCGATAATGGGGACCTCGGATCCGGGGGCAGATATAATGTGTGCAATACTGCCTATAATACCGACGAGCAGGTAAAAAAACAGGTAAGGCAGGTGTCCCATGCGGTCTTCCACATTATCGCCAAAAATCCAGAGGTAAAGCATATTTCCCAGGAGATGAAGCCAGTTGCCGTGGATGAACATGGCAGATATAAATGGAATACCCATTGCTATAAGGGATGTGCCGGATGAAGTCTGGTTAACTACCTGGGCGGGTATAACACCATAGGTATAAAAAAATGAGTTCAAATGTTGCGCTGGCAGTGTCAATTGTTTAAAAAAGACCAGCACATTGAGAATGATGAGAGCAATGTTAACATAGGGAAAACTACGGGAACGCACACTGTCGCGCAGGGGAATCATAAAGCTCCCTCCTTGAACGTATAACAAAGTATTCCCTACTTACCAATCGGGAATACTTATGAACAGTTTACCAGATTTTAAGCGGTAAAGACAATTTTTTTTAAGAATGCACTGGGGACAGTTCCTGTTGCATACTTCTTACCTCCGATTCGCGGTCTCCGACATCTGTTTTTTTCCTAGTAGGCCCCATGCCGGAGGTCAAGGTCAGAGAATGTTATGGAATCAGCGTGAGGAAGTTTTTAGTAACTTCAGACATCCAACTCAGATGACAGAAGGTCAATCCCTTGTAAGTTATAGTTAAAGGTTGTTTATTTGAAACGGGTCAATCCTGTCACACTGTACATCCAAAGGCGGTTCCCGTGCGAGGTGACATGAGAGCCGTCCCTCTGTCACCTTTGAAAGATGAGACGCGAGAACCGTCCCTGCGTCTCAACCTTGTGAACGGGGGGCGTCAGTGATATTATATGCAAGGAACACCCTGTTTGGAGGAAAAATGTAATGACTTATGATGTAATTGTAATCGGTGCAGGGCATGCAGGCTGTGAGGCTGCCCTGGCAGCGGCAAGAATGGGATGCAAAACACTTTTGATCACATTAAATCTCGATTATGTTGCTCTTTTACCCTGTAACCCGGCGGTGGGAGGCCCAGGCAAGTCACACCTTGTCAGGGAGGTGGATGCACTGGGCGGGGAGATAGGGCTCAACACAGATAAAACCTTTATCCAGATGCGCATGCTCAATACAGGCAAGGGGCCGGCTGTGCGCGCTCTGCGTGCACAGGTTGATAAAGTGCTGTATCAGCGGGAGATGTTGAAAACACTGCAGGGCCAACGGAATCTGGATCTAAAGCAGGGAAGTGTGGAAAGGCTGCTCATATCAAAAGGTGAGGTAACCGGGGTTCAAACCCAAACCGGAGCCAGATATAAAAGTAAGGCGGTTGTGCTGACAACAGGCACTTACCTGTGTGGCAGGATTATTATTGGGGAAATATCCTATGCAGGGGGACCAAACAGTCAGCGTGCACCGCAAGGATTGGCAGAATCCCTGCTCGATCTGGGTTTTGAACTGATGTGCTTTAAAACAGGAACACCTCCCCGGATTGACCGCAAGAGCATTGATTTTTCCAAAATGATCGAACAGCCGGGTGATCGGGAACCCCTCTTTTTCTCTTATCTTTCAAAAAAGGAAGAAAGGCCGCAGCTGTCCTGCTGGCTGACACACAGCAATGAACAGACCCATGATATTGTTCGGGAGAATCTACACAGGTCTCCGCTTTTCTCCAGGAATCTTGAGGGTGCGGGACCGAGGTACTGTCCTTCTTTTGAGGATAAGGTTGTGAATTTTCCAGGGCGTCGGCGCCATCAGATTTTTCTGGAACCCGAGGGTTGGGATACCGATGAGTACTATGTTCAGGGGATGTACACCAGTTTACCTGAGGATATTCAGCTGGCTGCTCTGCGCACAATCCCCGGCATGGAGGATGTTCAGATCATCCGCGCCGGTTACGGAATAGAATATGATGCACTGGTTCCTGCGCAGTTAGAATCCACCTTGCAAACCAAAGAAATCAAGGGCTTTTTTACTGCAGGCCAGATCAATGGAACCTCAGGTTATGAGGAGGCCGCAGCTCAGGGTATACTGGCGGGGATTAATGCCGCTCTTTTTGTTCATGGATGTGAACCGTTAGTATTAAAGAGGTCCGAGGCCTATATCGGAGTGCTTGTTGATGACCTGATCACTAAAGGTGTTAGGGAGCCTTACCGTATTTTGACCTCTAGAGCAGAATACAGACTTCTATTGCGTCATGACAATGCTGACCTGCGCTTGACCGAGACCGGTCGACGGGTAGGACTGGTATCGGAAGAACGCTACCGCATTTTTTCAGAAAAGGTGAGGCAAATAGAGGAAGAGCGTGCCTGGCTGCGGGAGACGAAGGTAACACCTTCTTCTGTGGTGCAGGAATACCTCAGTGCGAAGGGGAGTGCTCCTCTCAAAGGCGGGATGAGCTTGAAGAACTCCTCAAAAGGCCTGAACTTACCTTTTCTGATCTCTTAGAGTTGGTGGGCCAAGAAAGGGATATTTCACCCGAGGTCGCTGAGGAACTGGACGTCCAAATAAAATTTGCTGGATATCTGCAAAAACAGGAGGCTCATGTGGCCCGCATGGAAAAGTTGGAGAACAAGCGGATCCCTGAAAACATTGATTATGACCGGCTGCGAGGTTTGTCCAGGGAGGCCCAGGAAAAATTAAAAAAGGTGCTTCCAAAGACCCTTGGTCAGGCATCCCGTATCCCCGGGGTAACACCCGCAGATATTTCAGTCTTATGGGTTGATTTAGAAAAAAGCCGCAGGGCAAAGGCTTAATACTGGTAGCTCCTTCTCTCTTTATGGATGATTTCAATTAAAGTTGCGTGATCATCCAAGCTGTCCAGGATATAGACATTCCCCTCCGCCTGATCAGCCAGTTCTTCGAGAAATTTCTGGTTGGAAGCCACCCCGATACAGATCAGCTTCGCCCGAGTATCTTTGATCATCTCTGCTGCCTTAAGAGCATCCTGCTGGGGATTGATTGTCCACTTTCCGGTAGTAGGAATACCGTCTGTGATTAAGATCAACAAAGGGTTGCGCACCTGACGGTTTTTGATCAGCTTGATAGCTTGCAGGATACCATCTGCAAGTGGTGTCAACCCGCGGGGCTGGAGAGATTTTAATCCCGCTTTCAAGCGAGAATAATTTCTGGTAAAGGGGACTGCAACCCTGGCCTGACGTCCCTGAAAGACCACAACCGCCATTTTATCACGGGTTACCAAAAAAAGATGCTCAGCCAGGTACCTTACAGCCTTCGTTTTTGGTCCCACCATACTGGCACTTCCGTCAAGAACCAGGCACATATCCACTGGCTGTGAAATTTCCTGATTGTGTACCTGGATATCATCTCTGGTGATCCTGAATGCAGGTCGTTGTTCCAGGAGCTTATTTTTTGCAGCTGTGATCAGTGTCTCCGGTACTGCGATACTGCCCAGCCAGCTGTCCTTCATAAGCTCTGTTGTCTTACTGATATAAGTGTAATGCTTCTGCTTGCTTTTAAGATGGGTATTTCTGATGGAGCGATACTTGCCGCGTGGAACCGGCAGCTTGCGGAGCATCCTGCGCAGCTGTGCTTCCAGTTCGTGCTGGTGTTGGAGCATAAAATTCAAAAGCTCCTGTCCCTCCTTGGTGAGGGTATCTGCAAACCAGCCTCTCTTGATGATACCGGCTTCGGCAATACCGAGAATCAAGCCTCTCAAATTGCCGTTCCTGTTGCGCAGGTTAGAAAGAGGCTGCTTGCGGCGGAAGGGCCCCGGCTGGAATGTTTGCAGAAATTCTATAACATCGTCAGTACCGCTTAAAATCGTGGAAAGGGACATAGCCATATTCCATAGTCTGTACTGATCAGGTTCCAGGCCGAAAAAAATTTGCTGGTCAACCTGTTCACGTTTTTCTACATGAAAGATGTTTTCAACCTTTCTGATCTCGATTTTCTGGTTGGCAAGCTCTGTTTCTATGGCATCTACCAGACAGGGAATCAGTGCATAGTGCTGTGGTGCCAGATCAGTCAGCAGAAGATGGACATGGCTCTTCTTTTTTAAGTCTTTTTCTTGGTCATCATCGGTTTGTTCTTTGAGGGGACTCAGTGCTTCTTTCAGGGTTTCCAATCCCTCACCGATTCTAAAAGCTATTTGATCATAATAGGCGCGCAGCTGTGGTTCGATGTCCCTGCCTTTATGGCAATAATTTAGATAAGCCCTTACTGTTTGAGCAAGGGCCAGGGCCAGCGGTCTGATCTCGGCCAGGGCAGGTTCATGGTATACATCAACATGGATTACCTGGCCGGCATTTTTCTGGTGTGCTAAAGACTGCCCCACATCTCTGTTCACAAGGATCCGGATTTCCTCGGGATGAAGGGGATTGACGCTGTGCACATAGTGACTGACAACGGTGGATTCCCCGATCCGGAATCCCTGTTTCTGAGATAGGCTGGAGGAGATTTGGCTTGTTAACTCCTCAAGCTGTTTGGATGTCAGTTTTTCTAAAATCGGGATTTCGGACATGAAACCACTTCTCTTATCATTGCTTAACATTCCGTCTCTTTTTTGATCAGCCATTTTCAGGAAGGTCGCGCAGTGAGGCGAGCCGTTCTCCGGGGGCGCACTTTCAGTAAACTGCTGCGGTGCTGACTGTTTCTGCTGAAAAAACGGGGCAAGTTGAATCCGGATTCGTTTTTCTTATTGTTGTTTCCGATCATTGCGGTTGTTGTTTACTGTGTTCATTATTTCAGTCAGTGTCGCAGGGCTTACCCTGTGATAAAGAGC